>JBGSJD010000109.1:0-2616 GCA_041742195.1 Hyphomicrobiaceae bacterium | reverse complement strand
GTCGTGGCGCTCACCGACAACAAGGCGGCGCTCCGCACCGCCATCAATGGCCTGACGACGGGTGGCTCGACCGCGGGACATCTCGGCGCCGCGTGGGCCTGGGGCCTCGTCTCGCCGATGTGGTCGACGGTCTGGGGTGGCGCGGCTCCCGCCGCCTACAACGACGGTCGCACGCAGAAGTACGTGATCCTGATGACCGACGGCACGTACAACACCGTCGATGGCGTCATGAGCGGTGCCAACGTGCCGCGCTCGAAGCGGTTCGCCGAGGACACCTGCAGCGCCATGAAGGCCAAGGGTGTCGTCGTCTACACGATCGGCTTCCAGGTTCCGAACGGCGACAAGCCGGGCCTCCGGTCGTGCGCCACCGACGGATCGAAGTTCTTCGATGCCGACGACGCGGCCACGCTGCGCGCCGCCTTCCGGGCCATCGCCGAGGAAATCAACAGCCTGCGACTCTCCAGCTAACTCGAAACTCCATCCTCCGGCGGCTCGCTCTCCCAACTGATCCGCTCTCCGACGAACGAGGCGCACCGCTCACCCACGGTGCGCCTCGGCCGTTTTGGAGGCTCGTCGAGGGTCGCTATCCCCAACCGGGCCGATCGTGCTAGCTTTCCAGGCATCATCGCCCCGGGATGAAGGGAGCTTCCGCTCATGTACACCCAGGCTCTGAACGCCAAGGACCCTTCGGACGCCGGCCGGCCCGAGGACGGCGCGCGGCTCGCCGTGTTCCAGGCGACGATCGATGCCGAAGACAAGATCGAGGCGAACGACTGGATGCCGGAGGCCTACCGGCGAACCCTCGTCCGGCAGATCTCGCAGCACGCGCATTCCGAGGTCATCGGCATGCAACCCGAGGGCAACTGGCTGACGCGGGCGCCGTCGCTGCGCCGCAAGGCTGCGCTGCTCGCCAAGATCCAGGACGAGGCCGGGCATGGCCTCTATCTCTATGCGGCGGCCGAAACGCTCGGCGTCCGGCGCGAGGAGCTCTACGCGCAGCTCCTTTCCGGCAAGGCGAAGTATTCCTCGATCTTCAACTATCCGACCGAGACCTGGGCGGACATCGGCGTCATCGGCTGGCTCGTCGACGGCGCGGCGATCATGAACCAGATCCCCCTCTGCCGTTGCAGCTATGGGCCCTACGCGCGCGCCATGATCCGGGTGTGCAAGGAGGAGAGTTTCCACCAGCGGCAGGGCTACGAGATCATGCTCACGCTCTGCCGGGGGACGGCGGCGCAGAAGGCCATGGCGCAGGACGCGCTCGATCGCTGGTGGTGGCCGGCGCTCATGATGTTCGGGCCGTCCGACACCGACAGCATCCACTCGGCGGACAGCGTGCGCTGGAAGATCAAGCGGTTCTCGAACGACGAACTCCGGCAGCGCTTCATCGACGCGACCGTGCCGCAGGGGTTGCATCTGGGGCTCACGTTTCCCGACCCGCATCTCAGATTCGACGAGGCGAGCGGACACTGGCAGCACGGCGAGATCGACTGGGCCGAGTTCAAGCGCGTGCTCGCCGGGGATGGGCCGATGAACGCGCAACGTCTCGCGCATCGACGGCAGACGGAAGATGACGGAGCGTGGGTGCGGGAGGCGGCGCTCGCCCATGCCGAGAAGCGTCGCCAAGCGACGACCGCGCGCGTCGCCGCAGAGTGACGCGGTTGGCCGGCCAAGGACGATGCCCGGCGATACAGGGAGGTACCAATGGTTGAAACGGCTATGCCGATCTGGGAAGTGTTCATCCGTCCCCGCTCGGGCCTGCCGCACCGGCATTGCGGATCGGTGCACGCGCCGGATGCGACGCTCGCGGTGCAGGCGGCGCGTGACGTCTACACTCGGCGTGGGGAGAGCGTCTCGATCTGGGTCGTGCCTTCGGCGGCGATCATCGCGTCCGATCCGAACGACAAGGACCAGCTGTTCGAACCGACCTCGACCAAGGTCTACCGGCACCCGACCTTCTACGACATTCCGGACGAGGTCGGCCACATGTAGCCGGGCGCTCCGGCGACTGCGTCGGGGTGTGCCGCCAGATCGACAAGAGGACCATGATGTCACGCGCTGAAGCCCAGCAGGCGATCGCACTCGGCGACGACGCGCTGGTGCTCGGGCATCGCCTGTCGCAGTGGTCGAGCCGGGCGCCGACGCTCGAAGAGGACATCGCGCTTTCCAACCTCGCGCTCGATCTCATCGGTCAGGCGCGGCTCTTCTATACGCTCGCTGGCGAGATGGAAGGCGAGGGACGCAGCGAGGACGATTTCGCCTACTTCCGGGACGCGAGCGCGTTTCGCAACGTGATCCTCGTCGAGCTGCCAAACGGCGACTTCGCCCAGACGATGATGCGGCAGCTTTTCTTCGCGGCGTTCATGCATCCCTATTTCGCAGCGATGGCCGAGCATGGGACGCACGGGGGCTTTCGAGACATCGCGGCCAAGGCCGTCAAGGAAATGGCCTATCACGTGCGCCATGCCGGCGACTGGGTGATCCGGCTCGGAGACGGGACGGCGGAGAGCCATCGCCGCACGCGCGCCGCGCTCGACGCACTCTGGCCCGCGACGGGCGAACTTTTCGAGATGGACGCCGACGAGGCGGCGATGGCCGCAGCGGGTGTCGTTCCCG
>JBGSJD010000108.1:0-3674 GCA_041742195.1 Hyphomicrobiaceae bacterium | reverse complement strand
GCTCGCGTCGTCCGGGCCGCCAGCGACGGCCGGGACACCTCCGCCCGCGCCGGCGCTGAACGCTTGCTCAGGCCGGCTCGCGATCTCCGTGGGTGGTCGGCTGCGAGATGACGAGGAACTCGACCGCCTCGGGCCCCTCGTTGATCGCCTGATGCGGCTGCCCCGGTTCGATTTCAAGCCCATGTTGCGGCCCGATTCGATGCCGCTCGCCGTCGCGTTCCATGGTGAGGACACCAGCGAGGACGAAGAAGAACTGGCGCGCGACGGCGTGCCGGTGCCGCACCTCGGACCGCCCCGGCGGCATCTGCTCGTGAATGATGGAGAGCCCTGGTCGGTCCACGAGACGCCAGCCGTCGCAGTCGCCACCCCAGACGTAGTGGGGGGCCGTAGCCCGGCTCGTGACCCTGCTCATCGCCCAGCCCTCCGCGCCCCGCCGCTCAGCGTGGCGGCTGCTTCAGGAACGGCTGGCGCTGATCGCTGCCCGGAAACGGCATGGGCATGGGCGCACCACTCGCCTTCGCCGCCTTGGCCCGTTCGTAGAGCCCCTGCACGTACTTGAGGTTGTCGCGCATGATCTGGATGCGCGTCGCGCCGGCCGGATGCGTCGACAGCCACTGCGGTGGCGCGCCTTTGGTGGCAGCACTCATCTTCTGCCAGAGCGTGATGCCGGAGGCGGGGTCGTAGCCGGCCCGGGCGGCGAGTTCCATGCCGATGAGATCGGATTCGAGCTCGTCGTTCCGCGAGAACTGCAACGTCAGCAGGTTGCCGCCGGCCGCCCCGATCAGCTCGCCCGCGCCACCACCGAAGATGAGCGCGCCGATGATCCGGCCGCCGACATTGGTCAGCGTCGTCTTCGCCGCCCGCTCGCGGGCATGCTCGCGCAGCGCATGTGCGATCTCGTGGCCCATGACCATGGCCACCTCGTCGTCCGTGAGCTTCAGCTTGTCGAGGATGCCGGTAAAGAACGCGATCTTGCCACCGGGCATGCAAAACGCGTTGATGTTGCCCGAATTGATGAGCACCACCTCCCACTTCCAGTCCTTCGCGCGCGGGTTCCACTTGTCGGCGTGCGGCAGGAGATCGCGGGCTATGGTGCGCAGCCGCACGTTCTGGGGATGCTCGGGGGGAAGCAACGCGCCCTTGCCCTGCGCCTGGCGCTTCAGCGCGCCATACTGCTGGGTCGCCGCCTTCTCCAGGGTCTCGGCCGGAACAAGCCTGCGCACGAACGACGGGTTCCCGACCCGCACCCCTTCCTTGTCGGCGGCCGACTGGGCCACCGCTTGCCCGCCAGTCACCATCGAGAGCGCCAGGAGAACCGCAGCGAAGATCCGTTGTGTGGCCATGATCGTTGTCCCGTTCGCGGAGCAATGCGCCTTTCGCGAGATGCCGGAAGGATAGTTCAACCGGTCGCTTTGATCCATCGTGCGCTGCGGCGCTAGGATGAACGAGGCAGACCAGGGGAGCGGGTGGGACATGGATCGAACCAGTGGCGCGGTCGTAAAGGTGATAGCTGAGATCGCAGCGATCCCGGCGGCCGACTGGGATCGTCTCGCGAACCCGCCCGGGCTGCCCTTCGACCCGTTCGTATCGCACGCGTTTCTCCGCGCCCTCGAGGACGCCGGCACCGTCCGCCGTGAGACGGGATGGCTGCCCCATCATCTCTGCCTCGAAGAGGACGACCGGCTCGTCGGCGTCATGCCGCTTTACGTGAAGGGCCACTCCAAGGGCGAATACATCTTCGACTACGGGTGGGCCGACGCCTACGAGCGGGCCGGAGGCCAGTATTATCCGAAGCTGCAGGGCGCCGTGCCGTTCACGCCGGTGCCGGGCCGCCGCCTGCTGGTCGAGCCCGGTCCCGAGGCGGCCGACCGCGAACGCATGCTGTTGGCCGGCGCCATCGAGATCACCAAGCGCAACGGCTTCTCGTCGCTCCACCTCACCTTCCTGACCGAGCCCGAATGGACGCGAGCCGGTGCCGCGGGTCTCCTCCAGCGAACCGACAGGCAGTTCCACTGGGCCAACGCCGGTTACGCATCGTTCGACGCCTTCCTCGAGACGCTCTCGTCGCGGAAGCGCAAGAACATCCGCAAGGAGCGCGCCCAGGCCGTCGCCTCGGGCCTCGAGATCGAGCACGTCACGGGAAGCGCCATCGCCGAGCACCACTGGGACGCGTTCTTCGAGTTCTACATGGACACCGGCAGCCGCAAGTGGGGCCGGCCCTACCTCAACCGCGAGTTCTTCTCGCGGCTCGGCGCCACGATGCCCGACCGCTGCCTACTCGTCATGGCGCGCCGTGGCGACAGCTACGTCGCCGGCGCCCTGAACCTGATCGGCGGCGATTGCCTCTACGGCCGCTACTGGGGCACCACCGAGCCGTCGCCGTTCCTGCATTTCGAGATCTGCTACTATCAGGCTATCGACTACGCGATCCGGCATGGTATCGCCCGCGTCGAGGCCGGCGCGCAGGGCGAGCACAAGCTGGCGCGGGGCTACATGCCGACCCCGACTTACTCCGTCCACTGGATCGCCGACCCGGGCTTCCGCAAGGCCGTGGCGCGCTACCTCGACGACGAGCGCCGCTACATGGAGCAGGAGCGCGAGGCGCTCTCGGCCTACGGCCCCTACAAGCGCCTCTCGGCCGACGAGGTCGCCGACTGAACTCCGCAGCCCCCCATACAGCCCGCCAGCCCTTGACGGCGGAACCGATTGGGCTACCCATCGGGGCACTGAATGAGCCGCGCCCGCCAAGGACCGACCCGATGTCTGATCTGCGCTACACCTCCGTCTGCGCACCATTGCCCGCACTCGTTCCGTTCGTGGGTCCGGAAGCCCAGGAGCGCGCCCGGGGCGAGCGCTTCAAGGCGCGCATCGGCGCCAACGAGAGCGTCTTCGGCCCCTCCCCGCGTGCCATGGCCGCTGCCGCCGCCGATTGCTGGATGTATTGCGACCCCGAGAACCACGACGTGAAGGCCGCGCTGGCGGCCCAGCTCGGCGTTGCTCCGGCGAACGTCGTCGTCGGCGAAGGGATCGACTCGCTGTTCGGCTACACCGTCCGCCTGTTCGTCGAGCCCGGCGACGTCGTGGTCTCGTCTCTCGGCGCCTACCCGACCTTCAACTTCCACGTCACCGGCTACGGCGGGCGCCTCGTCACCGTCCCCTACGTCGACGACCGTGAGGACCCCGCGAGCCTGATCGCAGCGGTTCGCCGCGAACGGCCGAAGCTCGTGTTCTTCGCCAATCCCGACAATCCCATGGGCAGCTGGTGGCCGGCCGACGCCGTTCAGACTCTGATCGACGCCATTCCCGAGGAGACCGTTCTGGTTCTGGACGAGGCCTACGGCGAGTTCGCGCCGGCAGGAACCGCGCCGCGCCTCGACATGACGCGCCCGAACGTCATCCGGTATCGCACGTTCTCCAAGGCTTACGGCATGGCCGGCGCGCGCATCGCCTACGCCATCGCCGAGGAGAACCTCGCGCGCAGCTTCGACAAGATCCGCAACCACTTCTCCGTCAATCGGATCGCTCAGGCCGGCGCGCTCGCGGCCCTCGCCGACCAAGCATATCTCGCCGACGTCGTCGCGAAAGTCGCGGCGGCCCGCGACCGCATCGGCGCAATTGGCAGCGCCCATGGGCTGGCCCCACTGCCGAGCGCCACCAACTTCGTCACCATGGAT
>JBGSJD010000107.1:0-3913 GCA_041742195.1 Hyphomicrobiaceae bacterium | reverse complement strand
CGTGGCTCTCGGCGGCAGCCTCCGCCAGGTGTGGAGCGCGGATGGCGGCAAGGGATCGAGCAGCTACGGCAAACTCACTGCCAGCCCCATCGTCGCCGACGGGCGCGTCTTCGTGCTCGATACGCAGGGACGTGTGACGGCCTTCTCGGCTGGAGGCTCCGTTGCCTGGCGTGCCAGCGTCACGCCTGCGGGCGAGAAGGACCACAAGGGGTTCGGCGGCGGTCTTGCGGCCGATGGCGGTCGCGTGTTCGCGGCAACGGGATTTGGCCATGTCGTCGCGCTCGACAGCCAATCGGGCAAGAAGCTCTGGGAGCGCAATCTGTCATCGCCGGTCCGGTCCTCGCCGACTGCGGCGGACGGGCGGGTGTTCGTCGTCTCCTCGGATGGCATTGCCCGGGCTCTCGCCAGCGCCGACGGCGCCGAACTCTGGGTCTACCAGGGTATCGTCGAGCGGGCGCAACTGCTTACGAACGCATCACCGGCCGTCAGCGACGACGTTGCCATCATGCCTTACCCATCGGGGGAGGTGGTGGCCCTGCGCATCAAGGACGGTCAACCTGCGTGGACCGAGTCGCTTGCCCGCACCCGCCTCGCATCGTCGCTTGGCTCGATGACGGATGCCGCGCGGCCCGTCGTCGACGGTGGAACGGTTTTCGCCGTGGGCCATTCGGGGCGCATGGTGGCAACCAGCGTGAAGGATGGAAACCGGCTCTGGTCGCTCAATGTGCCCGGCATCCAGGCGCCGGCTGTCGCCGGCGAGACCGTATTCGTGGTCGATACCGCCGGGCAACTCATGGCCATCACGCGGCGTGAGGGGAAGGTCCTCTGGACGACCAAGCTGCCGGGCACCAACACATGGTCGGGGCCCGTGCTCGCCGGAAACCGGCTTTGGCTGACGTCGAACAAGGGCGATCTCGTGGGGGCCGACGCGGCAACCGGCAAGGTCGACGCGAAGCTCAACTTCGGCTCACCGAGCTATATCGCCCCCATCGTGGCCGGCGGGCGGCTCTACGTGCTGACCGACGCGGCGCGCCTCATCGCCTACAATTGAGGCGGGGCGGCGCGCTTCAGACGTGAATCGATGCGGCGACCGCTAACAACAGCGCGAACGACAGCACTCCGGCTGTGAAGATCATCGGCATGGCGGGGCTCACTCCTGTCTTTGCCGTTTCATTGACTGACGGCCTGACAGGCATCTGGTGATTGGCCCCGCGCAGCGACAGATTTCCTCACAGCAGCGTGAGTCGAATTGATCCTCGCGAGCCTATCGCGGGGCGATCAGCCTTCGGGTACCCAGCGCACGAACCTCGGGTTTGGCAACTTGAACGGGATCACGCTCGCGGCCGGCTCGCGGGGCGGTTCCACTTGGCCGATGCTACGATCGATCTCGCGGATCGCGCTCAGGATCGCGCCATGCACTGCCGACAGGTGCGCCTCGCGCGCCATGTCGTCCGCCATGTAGAGGAGCGTTTCGCGGACCGTGTCCAGATCGATGCGCGCGGTCGCCGGTTCATGGCGTCGATCGTCCCGCATGCTGCCCACTCCACACAAAACTGAATGAACCGTAAAGGTTTGGCCGATAGCAGCACCAGAGGCGCGCGAGGTCAAGGAAGTCTTTGAGAATTCTATGTTTCTGTACCATTCTGGGACATAGAAAGTTTCCCGCTCGATGCGGACTGCCGACAGTCTTTTTACCTCTTTTGTTCAAGTTGGGCCGACGGCGAAAGACGCGCGGACGGTCATACCGCGCCAGGAATAATCGCCGCTGGAGGTTCCGCGTGCGTAAGTCCGGCGTTCTGATCATCGTCGAAAACCTCACCGTGCCGCTCGATCGGCGCGTCTGGCAGGAAGCAACGACGCTGCGCGATGCCGGATACACGGTGTCGGTCGTATGCCCGAGGGGCGGCAAGCACGTCGCGAGCTACGAGGTTCTGGACGGCATTCACATCTTCCGGCATCCGCTGCCGCTCGAGGCGGACGGCGCGATCGGCTACGCGATCGAATACTCGTCGGCCCTGTTCTGGGAGCTGCTGCTCGCCTGGCGCGCCTACTTCAAGGTGGGGTTCAACGTCATCCAGGCCTGCAACCCGCCGGACACGATCTTCCTCATCGCCGGACTGTTCAAGCTGCTGCTCGGCATTCCGTTCGTGTTCGATCACCACGACATCAATCCGGAGCTCTACGAGGCCAAGTTCGGCAAGCGCGGCTTCTTCCACCGGCTGCTGCTCAAGTTCGAGCGCTGGACGTTCCGCACCGCCGACGTCTCGATCGCGACCAACGAAACGTTCCGGCAGATCGCGATCGATCGCGGTGGAATGGCACCCGAGCGGGTGTTCATCGTGCGCTCGATCCCAGACGTGTCCCGGTTCCGGCGGACGACACCGCGGGCGGACCTCAAGAACGGACGGCCGCACCTCGTCGGCTATGTCGGCATCATGGGCAACCAGGACGGCGTCGATCTGCTGGTCGACGCCATGGCGCACCTCGTCCACACGAAGGGCCGGCGCGATGTGCAGTGCGCGATCGTGGGCTCAGGCACCGCGCTCGAAGGCCTCAAGGCGCAAACCACCCGCCTCGGCCTCGACGACTACGTGACGTTCACGGGGTTCATGTCGGGCGAGCCGCTGCTCTCGGCGCTGTCGACGTTCGACATCGGCGTCATTCCCGACCCGAAGAACATCTACAACGACAAGATCTCGATGAATAAGCACTTCGAGTACATGTCGTTCGGCATCCCCTTCGTCAGCTTCGATCTCGTCGAAGGACGGAAGATCGCGGCCGATACCGCGCTCTACGCCACGGACAACTGCCCGCGAAGCCTCGGTGACGAGATCGCGCGGCTGGCGGACGACGTCGACCTCAGGCGCCGGCTTTCAGAGGCCGGACAGGCGCGGTCGAAGGCGCTGCTCCGATGGGAGACCGAGCGGGCCAACCTGCTCGCCGCCTACGACGCCGCGCTCGGCGTCAGCGACACTGCCGAGGCGCTCACCTCGCGGCGACTGCCGCAGTCCTGAGGCCAGAGGCCCCAAGGTGGCGCTCACGTGCGGCGATGCTCCTCGAGCCGCGGCATGATCTCGACGAAGTTGCAGGGCCGGTGCCGGTTGTCGAGCTGCCATTTGAGGATGCCGTTCCAGCCGTCCTTGCAGGCGCCCGGCGAGCCCGGAAGACAAAAGATGTAGGTGCCGCCGGCAAGGCCGCCGCAGGCGCGCGACTGGATGGTCGAGGTCTCGATCTTCTGGAACGACAGCATGTGGAAGACGATCGAGAAGCCGTCGATCTCCTTCTCGAACAGGGGCCGGACGGCCTCGGGCGTCACGTCGCGGCCGGTGAAGCCGGTGCCGCCCGTGGTGATCACGACATCGACGGCGGGATCGGCGATCCAGCCCTGAACGCGGGCCCGGATTTGCGCCACATCGTCGGGGACAATGGTGCGGTCGGCGAGTTCGTGGCCCGCCTCGCTGATCATCTCGACCAGTGTCGAGCCGGACCGGTCGTCCTCGAGCCGACGTGTGTCCGACACCGTCAGCACCGCGATCCGGACCGGGATGAACGGGCGGCTCTCGTCCAGTTTCGGCATCTCACACTCTCCTGATCGACGCGACGTCCGCGACCCGCGTCACGCCACGGCCAGTGACGTCGAGGTCGAGGTCGGACCGAGGCGCTTGATGGCGGTCGGCCGCGAGCCCGTCGCCTCGATGCGGGCCAAGGCCGTCGACAGCGGCTCGACGGCAACCGACATATGGTGGGCGTTGGCGTGCAGCACCATGACGCCGTCCACCATGACGCCGACGTGGCCGGGCCAGAACACCAGATCGCCGCGCCTCATGTCGTCGTAGAGGTCACCTTCCGGGACGGGCGCGCCCAATGCGGCCTGCTGCATGTCGCTGTCGCGCGGCGCGGCCATGCCGGCCGC
>JBGSJD010000106.1:0-1528 GCA_041742195.1 Hyphomicrobiaceae bacterium | reverse complement strand
CGCATCAAGGTCAGCTCGCCGCGAACCCCGTCCGTGCCGAGGCCCACGCAGAGCCGCGCACTCGCCTCCAGAACAGCGTCCGGAACCGTGACATGCGGCAGACGCGCTCGAGCATCGACGATCCGCCGCCGGATCCGATCCTGCTCGTCCGCGAAACGCTCCACGAACGCACGCCGGTCACGCTCGTAGGCGTCGCGCCGTTTGACGATCTCGACCCTGAGCGCGATGTCCTCCGGCGTTCGGACGTCGACCGCGAGCCCGAACCGGTCGAGCAACTGCGGCCGAAGCTCGCCTTCCTCCGGATTGCCGCTGCCAACCAGGACGAACTTCGCCGGATGCCGCACGCTGAGGCCGTCGCGCTCGAAGATGTTGACGCCCGAGGCCGCCACGTCGATCAGCAGATCGACGAGATGGTCTTCGAGCAGATTGACTTCGTCGACATAGAGAAATCCGCGGTTCGCGCGGGCGAGCAGCCCCGGTTGAAAGGCTTTCACACCTTCCGCGAGCGCCCGCTCAAGATCGAGACCACCGAGGACGCGATCCTCCGTCACCCCGAGCGGCAGATCGACCATCGGCACCGGTACATGCCGAATGCTCCGCGAGCGGTCCCGCCCCCGCGCGGCACAATCCGAGCAGACGGAGCCCGACGCCGGATCGCAGGCATAGGCGCATCCCTCGATGACCTCGAGCGGCGGCAACAGCGCCGCGAGGGATCGGACGGCGGTCGATTTTCCCGTTCCCCTGTCGCCAAGGACGAGCACCCCGCCGACGCTCGGGTCGACAGCCGCGACGAGGAGCGCGGTCCGCATCTCGTCCTGGCCGACGATGGCCGCGAACGGATAGGCTTCGGCCCCCTCGCTCGCCGTGCGCGGTGCCGCCCGGCCCGGGCGGTCTGCCGACGCGCAGGTGTGTCCAGCTTCCCCCTCGAAGGCGCTCTCGTCGGCGCCCTCGCCCTCGATCTTGAGGATCATGCCAACCTCTCGTTACGGTTCATGCTGCGAACTGCGCATGGTCCTTCGGCACGAACCAGCGCACCTCGGCCCGCACTTTGTCGCGAAACGGCCCTTGCCCCGGGCACGCAGGGACGGCCTGCAACGCGCGCTCGATGAGCCGGTCGAGATGCGCCACCGCACCACCGAGACCGAGGTGATTGACGACCGTCGGGCGACCGAGCGCCACATCGCGCCCGACCGGCTTTCCGAGTTCGCCCTCCGTCGACGTGGCATCCCGGATATCGTCGGCCACCTGATAGGCCTCGCCGAGCAGAGAGCCGAAGTCCTTCCAAGCGCCCGCATCGGCACCTGCGCTCGCCGCCCCCATCATGGCAGCCGCCACGAACAGCGCACCCGTCTTGGCCGCATGATAGGTCCCGACGGCGACGCTGGGCTCCGATTCCCACGCCTGACCGGCCACGAGCCCCGACGTCATGCCGACCGATCGCGACAGGATCCCGACCATGGTCGGCAACGCCCGCGGGTCGTCCTGACAGGCCGTCGCCACGGTTTCGAAGGCCAGCACGATCAGCGCG
>JBGSJD010000105.1:0-3831 GCA_041742195.1 Hyphomicrobiaceae bacterium | reverse complement strand
GGAGCTGTCGGGCGGCGAGCAGCAGCGGACGGCCATCGCGCGGGCCCTCGCCAATTCGCCGCGCCTCCTGCTTGCGGACGAGCCGACCGGAAACCTCGATCCGACGACCTCGGACCACGTGTTTTCCGAGTTTGTCTCGCTCATCGAGCGGACAGGCGTCGCGGCGCTGATCGCCACGCACAACATGGATCTCGCGCGGCGGATGCACCGCGTGCTGCGCATGGAAAAAGGCCAGCTCGTCGAGATCAGGCCGGAAATGGTCGGCTGAACGATCGGCCTGCTCGCCGCCGCCGGATGTAACGGCCGGTGGAATGCGGGGATGGAGGTCGGCGGTTTGGCGCGGGGCCGGCGGGCGGTGATATCCTAGCGGCATGAGCACCCCGATTCGAACTGACGCCGCCAAGCCCACCGTGCCGCCGCAGGCTGGGCGTTTCGTGCACCTGAAGGTGCATTCTGCCTACTCGCTGCTCGAGGGCGCGCTGCCGATCTCGAAGATCGGCAAGCTCGCGGACGCGCACATGATGCCGGCCATCGGGCTCACCGACAGTGGCAACATGTTCGGCGCGCTCGAGTTCTCGGACAAGCTTGCCGGTATGGGCGTGCAGCCGATCGTCGGCGTGGCGCTGAAGGTCGATTTTCGCGACACCGAGGACAAGCACGCGGCCTTCAAGCTGGCGAATGGCCCGGCAGCGAAGCCGGCCGGTCCGGTAGCGCTGCTGGCGAGGACGGAGCAGGGCTACGCCAACATCTCGAAGCTCAACAGCGCCGCGTTCCTGAAGACGCCCGACACCGAAACGCCGCACGTCAAGATCGAGCAGCTCGCCGAGCGGCCGGAGGGCATCATCGTGCTCACGGGTGGGCCGGACGGGCCGATCGACACCGCGCTTCGCGACGGGCGGTCCGAGATCGCCAGGGCGCGGCTCGAGCGGCTCCATGTCATCTACGGGGCAGCGCTCTATGTCGAGGTGCAACGGCACGGGACGCCGGCCGAGCAGCAGGTCGAGCCGGAGCTGATCGCGCTCGCCTATGCGCTGGGGTTGCCGCTGGTCGCGACCAACGAATGCTACTTCGGGAAGCCCGACGACTACGAGGCGCACGATGCGCTCATCTGCATCGCGGAGGGGCGCTACGTCACCGAGGACGACCGGCGGCGGCTGACGCGCGAGCACTACTTCAAAAGCGCCGACGACATGGTGCGCCTGTTCCACGATCTGCCGGAGGCGATCAAGAACACGATCGAGATCGCGCGGCTCTGCGCCTACCGGCCACGCGGCCGCAAGCCCATCCTGCCGGCGTTCGTGAAGACCGAACCGGGCGCCAGTCAGGCCGATCGCGAAGCCGCCGAGGCGGCGGAACTCAAGCGGCAGGCCGAGGAAGGCCTCGCGGTGCGCCGTGCGGCGCATGGTCCTGCGGCAGGGTTCACCGTCGAGGACTACGAGAAGCGGCTCGCCTACGAGGTGGACGTCATCGCCAAGATGAAGTTCCCCGGCTACTTCCTCATCGTCGCCGACTTCATCCAGTGGTCGAAGGCGAACGGCATTCCCGTCGGTCCGGGCCGCGGCTCCGGCGCCGGCTCGCTCGTCGCCTATTCGCTCACCATCACGGATCTCGATCCGTTGCGGTTCGGGCTTCTCTTCGAGCGCTTCCTCAATCCCGAGCGCGTCTCGATGCCGGACTTCGATATCGATTTCTGTCAGGACCGCCGGGAGGAGACGATCCTCTACGTGCAGCAGAAGTACGGTGCCGACCGGGTGGCGCAGATCATCACGCACGGAAAGCTGCAGGCACGGGCGGTGCTGCGCGACGTCGGCCGCGTGCTGCAGATGCCCTACGGGCAGGTCGACAAGCTCTGCAAGATGGTGCCGAACAATCCGGCCAACCCGGTGACGCTGCGCGAGGCGATCGACGGCGAGCCGAAGCTGCAGGAGGCGCGCGACGAGGATCCCGTCGTGGCGCGGCTTCTCGAAATCTCGGAGAAGCTCGAGGGTCTCTACCGGCACGCCTCGACGCACGCCGCCGGCATGGTGATCGGCGACCGGCCGCTCGACGAACTGGTGCCGATGTATCGCGATCCGAAGTCGAGCTTTCCGATCACGCAGTTCAACTGGAAGCTCGTCGAAGCGGCCGGCCTCGTGAAGTTCGACTTCCTCGGCCTGAAGACGCTCACCGTGCTGCAGAAGGCGGTGGAGCTCATCAAGCGGGGGCGCGGCGTTGACGTCGATCTCGCGGCGCTCGAGATCGGCGGGGATGATCCCAAAGTCGTTGCGGCTTACGAGCTGCTCGCGAAGGCGGATACGGTCGGTGTGTTCCAGCTCGAATCGACGGGCATGCGCGAGAGCCTCAAGCGGCTGAAGCCCGACCGGTTCGAGGACATCATCGCCATGGTGGCGCTCTATCGGCCGGGTCCGATGGACAACATCCCGACCTACATCAACCGCAAGCACGGCGACGAGCCGATCGAGTATCCGCACGAGCTGATCAAGCCGATCCTCGAGGAGACGTACGGCGTCATCATCTACCAGGAGCAGGTCATCCAGATCGCCCAGGTGATGGGTGGCTACAGCCTCGGTCAAGCCGACCTTCTGCGCCGCGCCATGGGCAAGAAGGACAAGAACGAGATGGCGAAGCAGCAGGCGCGCTTCGTTGAAGGTGCCATGGCGAACGGCGTGAGCAAGGCCGATGCCACCTATATCTTCGAACTCGTCGACAAATTCGCGGGCTATGGCTTCAACAAGAGCCACGCGGCCGCCTACGCGCTGGTCAGCTATCACACGGCCTATCTCAAGGCGAACTTCCGCGAAGAGTTCCTCGCGGCGTCGATGACGCTCGACATGGCGAACACCGACAAGCTCGCCAACTTCGCTTCCGAGGCGCGCCGTTCGGGAATCGAGGTTGCGCCGCCGTGCATCAACCGGTCGGAGGTGGAGTTCTCGGTCGAGCCGCCACACGCGGAAGGCAAGCCCGGCCGCATCCGCTATGCGCTCGCGGGCCTCAAGAACGTCGGCGCGGGTGCCGTCACGACGATCGTCGCGGAGCGCCGCCAGAACGGGCCGTTCAAGTCGCTTGCCGATTTTGCGAGCCGGTTCGACCCGAAGCAGGTCAACAAGCGGGCGCTCGAGATGCTCGCGCAGTCCGGCGCGTTCGATGCGCTGGAGAAGAGCCGGGCGCTCGTCCACGGCAACGCCGACGTGATGGTCGCGAGTGCGCAAAGGCTCAACGCCGACAAGGCGTCCGGCATCTCGGACATGTTCGGGGCGAGCGAGGGGCCGCGGCTGGACCTGAAGACTGTCAAGGCGTGGACGCCGATGGAGCGGCTGCAGTACGAGTTCGGCGGCGTCGGCTTCTATCTTTCAGGCCATCCGCTCGACCAGTACGGTTCGATCCTGCCCAAGCTCGGCGTGTCCCGCTTCGCCGACTTCGAGGCGCGGGCCGGCCTCATGGCGACGGCTGGGCGGCTCGCGGCGATCGTCGTGTCGGCGCGGGAGCGGCGCTCGCAGAAGGGCAACAAGTTCGCGTTCGGCCTCTTCTCGGATGCCACGGGGCAATTCGAGGCGGTCATCTTCTCGGATACGCTTGCGAAGTCGGGAGCGCTGCTCGAGGCCGGGACCGCCGTGCTGCTCTCGGTCGAGGCGGAGCGCGACGGCGAAACCGTCAAGATGCGGGTCAACGCCATCGAGGCGCTCGACCAGGCCGCAGAGAACGTGAACCGGGGCGTGAAGATCGTGCTCGACGGCCGGGCGACGTCGGGCTCGAAGGGTATCGCGCAGGAGATCGCGCGCATCCTGCGGCCAGGCGGCAAGGGCGAGGTCCGGCTCACGCTCGAGGTGGCGG
>JBGSJD010000104.1:0-1968 GCA_041742195.1 Hyphomicrobiaceae bacterium | reverse complement strand
AGCGCCTCGACGTCACCCTCTCACCGGGGGCATCGCCAGCCCTTCGCGACGTGACGCTTGCAGCAACGCCCGACTGGCAGCCCCGTCTCGACCGGGTTCTGGCCTTGCGCGCGTTCACGCTCTCCTCGCTGCCATCGTCCGACGCGCTGCTCTCCGTCGCCTATCTGCAGGGGGATGCCTCGCCACGTGCCTACGCCCGCCTCGTCACCTCGGCTGACCGCTACGTGCTGATGGACGCGCCGCGCATGCCCGACGGACCGCCACTCCTGCGGGGCCTGCCCTACAGCCGTATCGCCCACCTCGCGGAGGACGTCCGCCCGTTCGTGGCGATCGGCAATGCTCTGGAGGCGGGCGGCATCACGACGCCCGCGATCCGCGCCGCTGAACTCGATGCGGGCATGGTGCTGCTCGAGGATCTGGGCGACCTGACCTTCGTTCGCGCGCTCGCCGCAGGCGTCCCGCAAGGCACGCTCTGGTCCGCCGCCGTGGACACGCTGATCCAGTTGCGGCGCACGTCGTTACCGGACGAGTTGCCGCTCCCCGACGGGACGACCTACCGCCTGCCCCGCTTCGACCGCGCGGCTCTCGAGATCGAGGTGAGCCTGTTTCTCGACTGGTACTGGCCGGAAGCGATGGGTGCTCCCGCGGGAGACGCGATGCGGGCCGAGTTCATGGCGCTCTGGGCCCCCGTGATCGACGGTATCCTGGCCGAGCCGCCCGGCGTCTTCCTCCGGGATTTCCACTCGCCCAACCTGTTCTGGCTGCCCGAGCGTCTACCGGGCGCCAAGGTCGGCGTCATCGACTTCCAGGACGCACTCGCCGAATCGTGGCCCCTCGACCTCGTCTCCCTGCTGCAGGACGCACGCATCGACGTCCCCGAGCCCATCGAGCAGGGGGAGCGCGAACGCTACATGAGTGAAATCGCAAGCTCAGATCGGTCTTTTGATCGTGACCGCTTTCTCACGACCTACGCCGCGTTCGGCGCCCAACGCAACACGCGGCTGATCGGCTTGTGGGTGCGGCTCTGGCGTCGGGACGGCAAGGCCGGATACCTCCGCCATATGGCGCGCACATGGGATTATCTCGAGCGCAACCTGGAGCACCCGGCGCTCGCCCCGCTCGCGGCGTGGTTTGCTGCTAACGTGCCCCCGTCCGCGCGGCGCACGACCTGGCCGACCTGAGACGCGAGCCAATGCCCGGAAACTGCGGCGTTGATATCAGCCGACCCGCGGAGCAAGGCGCGGCATGGCGGCTTCCAGAACGCGGCGAATGCGGAGTTTCTCGAGTTCGGGGCTTCCCGTGCTGAACGTGCACACGTCCCGATAAACAGCGTCGACGACATCGTCACTGACTGCCAGGTCGCGCCCGAACGCCGCGCTCAGCGAGCCATGTGCGACGGCATCAGAAACAGTCACTGCCCCTACGGCAACCGTATCGTCGTACATACGCGGACGCTCCTTGTGCACATATTCCCACCAATAACTGCATACCTTTTTTCTGTTAGCAACTCGTCAAATTTAGGGCCGTCGTCAATTTATGAAGTTGACACAACCATTATTATTCGAATTTCGAAAAGACAATTTATAGTTGCAGAACCGTTGCAGCACCGTCGTGCCCCGCTTTCGTCGCCGTTATCCCCATGATCGTCGGAGCTGACGCTGGTGCCGGTTGGTGCGGCACGCCGAACTGCGTTACGGCCAAGCATCAGGGTCGACGGGAGCCTCTCGCATGACCAGCCCGATAACCAAGGCCTTCGTACTGGCGGCCGGCCTCGGCACGCGGATGCGACCGCTGACCGATCGCGTCCCGAAGCCGCTCGTGGAACTGGCCGGACGCCCGTTGCTGGATCACGTGCTCGATCGGCTGGCGGCGGCCGGCATCACCGACGTGGTCGTCAACGTGCACTACCTCGCCGACCAGATCGAGGCGCACCTCCGCCAGCGCCCGCACCCGAGGATCGCCGTCTCG
>JBGSJD010000103.1:0-8169 GCA_041742195.1 Hyphomicrobiaceae bacterium | reverse complement strand
TCGTGCGCAGCGGCACCGTCATGGAGCCGGGCGAGTTCGCGGTGCGCGGCAGCCTCGTCGACCTCTTTCCGCCGGGACGGGCAACACCGGTGCGGCTCGATTTCTTCGACGACACGCTCGAGAGCATCAAGAGCTTCGATCCCGAGACGCAGCGCACGCAGAAGATCGTGCAGCGGCTGCTGCTCACGCCGATGAGCGAACTCGCGTTCGGCGAGGCGGCGACGAGCCGCTTCCGGCAGCAGTACGTCGCGCTTTTTGGCCCAGCGCAGCCGGGCGATCAGCTTTACGAGGCGGTGAGCGCGGGACATCGATTCCCGGGCCAGGAACACTGGCTGCCCCTCTTTCACGACGGGCTCGAGACGGTCCTCGACTATCTGCCCGACTCGCCCCTGTCGCTCGATCACATGGCGGAGCAATCGCTCGCCGACCGGCAAGCGCAGATCGACGAGCACTATCAGGCCCGCGTCGATGCGCTCGAGGTCGCGACCTTCGGCGCGCCGCCCTACAAGCCCGTGCCCTCGAACCTGATGTACGTGACGCGGGAGGACTGGGCGAAGGCGCTCGCCGGACGGCGCGTCTCGCGGCTCTCGGCGTTCGAGAGCGAGGATGCCAATGGTACGATCCGGACTTTCAACGGCCGGCGGGGCCGGTCGTTCGCGCCGGAGCGGTCGGCCGACGGGGTCAACCTCTTCGATGCGGTGACGGCGCACATCAAGGCGCTCACCGGACAGGGCAAGCGGACCATCATCGCTGCCTGGACACCGGGTGCGCGCGAACGGCTCGGCGCGCTGCTCGGCGAGCACGGCATCGTTGCGACGAAGAAGGTCGAGACCTATGCCGAGGCGCTGCTGACGCCCAGCGCGACGCCGATGCTGGCGGTGCTCGGCCTCGAAGAGGGCTTCGAGACGCCGGATCTCGCAGTGATCGGCGAGCAGGACATTCTCGGCGACCGGCTGGTCCGGCCGCGACGCCGGTCTAAGAAGGCGGTCGACGTCATCACGGAGGCGACGAGCCTCTCGGTCGGCGATCTCGTCGTGCATACCGATCACGGCATCGGGCGGTTCGTTGGGCTGCGGACCAT
Organism: Hyphomicrobiaceae bacterium; assembly: GCA_041742195.1. GTDB lineage: Bacteria > Pseudomonadota > Alphaproteobacteria > Rhizobiales > Hyphomicrobiaceae. Next base: position 7,088 of record JBGSJD010000103.1, on the reverse strand, counting down.
CACCGCACTCGGCGCGCCGCACGACTGCCTCGAGCTCGCCTATCACGGCGGCGACAAGTTGTACCTTCCCGTCGAGAACATCGAGTTGCTCTCGCGCTTCGGCTCCGACGAGACCGGGGCCGCACTCGACCGGCTCGGCGGCTCAGCTTGGCAGAACCGGAAGGCGCGGCTGAAGAAGCGGCTGCGCGAGATCGCGTCGGAGCTGATCAAGGTGGCGGCGCTGCGCCAGCTTCGCGAAGCGCCCGTCGTCCTCAAGCCCGAGGGCGCCTACGAGGAGTTCGTGGCGCGGTTCCCGTACGAGGAGACGGAGGATCAGGCGGCGTCGATCGAGGCGGTGGTCGAGGATCTGGCGCTGGGCAAGCCGATGGACCGGCTCGTGTGCGGCGACGTCGGCTTCGGCAAGACCGAAGTCGCGCTCCGGGCCGCGTTCGTCGCCGCCATGGCTGGCCTCCAGGTCGCCGTCGTGGTGCCGACGACGCTGCTGGCGCGGCAGCATTACAAGACGTTTGCGGCGCGGTTCCAGGGACTGCCACTCAAGATCGGGCGCGCCTCGCGCATGGTTCCGACCAAGGAGATGGCGGAGGTGCGCGCCGGGCTCAAGGACGGGACGCTCGACATCGTTGTGGGCACACACGCGCTGCTCTCTAAGACCATCGAGTTCGCGCGCCTCGGCCTCCTCATCATCGACGAGGAGCAGCATTTCGGCGTCGGTCACAAGGAACGGCTGAAGCAGCTCAAGGAGGACGTCCACGTTCTCACACTGTCGGCGACGCCGATCCCGCGCACGCTCCAACTCGCGCTTTCGGGCGTACGGGAACTCTCGCTGATCACGACGCCGCCGGTGGATCGTCTCGCGGTCCGGACGTACATCTCGCCGGTCGATCCGGTCATCCTGAGAGAGGCATTGCGGCGCGAGCGGCATCGTGGCGGGCAGTCGTTCTTCGTCGCGCCCCGGCTCTCGGACCTCGACGACGTGGCGGAATTCCTCGCCGAGCACACGCCGGAGCTGAAGGTCGCGCGCGCACACGGACAGCTCTCTCCGACCGAACTCGAGGACGTCATGACCGCCTTCTACGAGGGCGAGTACGACGTGCTCCTGTCGACGGCCATCGTCGAGAGCGGGCTCGACATTCCACGGGCGAACACGCTGATCGTGCACCGGGCCGACATGTTCGGGCTGGCGCAGCTCTATCAGCTTCGCGGGCGCGTCGGACGCTCGAAGACGCGGGCCTACGCCTACTTCACGACGCCGGTCGGCCAGCGTCTGACGGAAGGCGCCGAGAAGCGGCTCAAGGTGCTGCAGTCACTCGACCAGCTCGGCGCGGGCTTCTCGCTCGCCTCGCACGATCTCGACATTCGTGGCGCGGGGAACCTGCTCGGCGACGAGCAATCCGGGCACATTCGCGAGGTTGGGTTCGAGCTTTACCAGTCGATGCTCGAGGAGACGATCGAGGCGCTGAAGGGCGGCGACATCGATGGCATGGACGCCGAGCAGTGGAGCCCGCAGATCCAGCTCGGCATGCCGGTGCTGCTGCCGGAGAGCTACATCGCCGACCTGCAGGTGCGGCTCGGTCTCTACCGACGTCTTTCGGGCCTCGTGACGCGGGAGGCGATCGACCAGTTCGCGATGGAACTCGTCGACCGGTTCGGGCCGTTGCCGGTGGAAGCTGAGGCGCTGCTCGACGTCATGGAGCTGAAAGCGCTCTGCCGGCGGGCTGGCGTCGCCCAGCTCGATGCGGGCACCAAGGGCGCGTCGCTCGCCTTCCGGAAAGGGGAATTCTCCAATCCGGACGGCCTCGTACGCTTCATCACGGCGTCGAAGGGGCTCGTGCGGCTGCAGCAGCCCGGCAGCGGCGCGCCACCGAAAGGCGCCAAGAAGCCGGAGATGAAGCTTCTGTTCAAGGGCGAGTGGGAGAAGCCGGGCGCCCGGATGAAGGGTGTCCGGGGGCTGCTCACGGAGCTGGCCGAGATGGCGGATGCAAAATAGCGACGCGGGACTGCCGATCAGCCGGCGTTCGCGGTACGGGCGGGTCTGTCAACGATGATGCGGTCGCCGGGCCGCGCATATCCGAGCAGCGTGCGGGCCAGCTCCTCGACATAGTCGGGATCAGGGGCCTCATCGGCGAGCAGCTTGACTTCGCGTTGCAGCTGCGTCCGGTGCGTCTCGAGGGTCGCCAGCTCCGCTGAGAGCCGTGCGGCGCGAGTTTCGAGGGCCGAGCGGGCCCCAAGGCCGTGTCGGCCCTCGACGGCATGGTAGCCGAAGTAGCCGAGCACGCCGAGGACGCACAACAGGACCGGCCATCGCCGACGCGAACGCATACGCTTACTCACACCTTTACGCAGAACTGACAGCGCCCCGATCGCTCGTGGCGCGATCAGGACACTAGCAGGATCGAGTAAAGTCGACGTAAAGCGTTGAATTAACGCGAAATTAAGGCGCCCGGCCCGGCTCAGGCCGTGACGCGGGGCGCCTTCAGGGCCTGACGGCCGGCGTAGCGCGCGGCGTCGTCGAGCTGCTCCTCGATGCGGATGAGCTGGTTGTACTTGGCCAGCCGGTCGGAGCGGGAGAGCGATCCGGTCTTGATCTGCCCGCAGTTGGTGGCGACGGCGAGGTCGGCAATGGTCGCGTCCTCGGTCTCGCCAGAGCGGTGCGACATGACGGCCGTGTAGCCGGCACGATGGGCCATGTCGACGGCGGCCAGCGTCTCGGTCAGGGAGCCGATCTGGTTCACCTTGACGAGGATCGAGTTGGCGGTCGCTTCCGCGATGCCACGGGAGAGGCGCTCGGTGTTCGTGACGAACAGGTCGTCGCCGACGAGCTGGCACTTGGCGCCGATCAGCTCGGTCAGGATCTTCCAGCCCGCCCAGTCGTCCTCGGCCATGCCGTCCTCGATGGAGACGATCGGATAGCGCGCCACGAGGTCGGCGAGATAGCGGGCCATCCCCTCCGAGGCGAGGGTCTTGCCCTCCCCTTCCATGACGTACCTGCCGTCCTTGTAGAACTCGGTCGCGGCGCAATCGAGGGCCAGCATCACGTCATCGCCGGGCTTGTAGCCGGCCTTCTCGATGGACGTCATGATGAAGCCCAGCGCCTCGTCGGCCGATTTGAGGTTCGGGGCGAAGCCGCCCTCGTCACCGACGTTGGTGGCGTGGCCGGCGGCGGCGAGGCCCTTCTTCAGGGTGTTGAAGATCTCGGAGCCCATGCGGATCGCGTCGCGGCAGGTGTCCGCGCCGATCGGCATGATCATGAATTCCTGGATGTCGATCGGGTTGTCGGCGTGGGCGCCACCGTTGACGATGTTCATCATGGGCACCGGGAGGATGTGGGCCTGCGTGCCGCCGACATAGCGATAAAGCGGTAGCGACCGGGCCGCGGCAGCTGCCTTGGCCGTCGCCAGCGACACGCCGAGGATGGCGTTGGCGCCGAGGCGGGACTTGTTCCGGGTGCCGTCGAGTTGCAGGAGCGAACCATCGATGTGGCGCTGGTCCTCGGCATCCATGCCGGCGAGGGCGTCGAAGATCTCGCCGTTGATCGCCTCGACGGCCTTGAGGACGCCCTTGCCGAGATAGCGCGTCGTGTCGCCATCGCGGAGTTCGACCGCCTCGTGGGCGCCGGTCGAGGCGCCGGACGGAACGCCCGCGCGGCCAGTTGATCCGTCCTCGAGCACGACGTCCACCTCGACCGTGGGGTTGCCGCGCGAATCGAGGATCTCGCGGCCGATGATGTCGACGATGGCGGTCATGGCGGTGCTCCGGTTTCTGGCAAGTTGGTGCGCGTTCTAGCCGAGGCGGCGGTCGCGGCAAAGCACCCGGGTGTGGTTGTTGGTTGACGGACGTTTGGCCGCAGGTCGCCCGGCGGCTTGCCCGCGCCCGCCCCCTCCCCTATCACGCTCGGCACGTCCACCCGAGCCCGAGGCCCAAGATGACGGATACGCTTGCATTCGCCCTGGTGCTGACCGGGGCTCCGGGACATGGCGCCGTCAGCGGCGCCGTGATGGCAACAGCGCGGGGCGAAATCGCGGGCGGGACCCTCCTCGACGAGCGGTGGCTCGCCCCCGGAGACGCCTGGGAAGCGCTGCTCGCGCTCCCCGACGACGGTTCGCCGCAAGACCTCCTCGGGCGTCTGCGTCAGGCGCTGGGCGCGGCGCCGGTCGACGTCAACATCGTGGGGGCCGATCTCACGACGCGGCGGAAACGGCTTCTGGTGGCCGACATGGATTCCACCATCATCGGTCAGGAATGTATCGACGAGATGGGCGACGTGCTCGGCATCAAGGCCCGGATCGCGGCCGTTACGGAGCGCGCGATGCGGGGCGAACTCGACTTCGAGGGCGCGCTGAAGGAGCGGCTGGCGCTTCTCGCGGGCCTCACGACGGCGGACCTGGAGCGGGTTTTCGACGAGCGCATCACCATCAATCCCGGCGCCCGGGAGCTGGTAGGGACGATGCGGGCGCAGGGCGGATTCACGGCGCTCGTCTCGGGCGGCTTCACCTTCTTCACGACCCGGGTGGCGCGGGCGGTCGGCTTCGACACGGACCGGGCCAACGCGCTGCTGATGGACAGCGGTCGGCTCACGGGGGGTGTCGAAGAGCCGATCCTCGGCCGGGAGGCGAAGCTCGGGTTTCTCCGGGAGTTTGCGGCAGGGCGCGGCCTGCATCCGGCGTTGACGCTCGCGGTGGGCGATGGGGCGAACGATCTCGCGATGATCCGCGCGGCGGGTCTCGGCGTGGCGTTCCGGGCGAAGCCGGTCGTCGCGGCGGAGGCGAGCGCCAGCATCACGCACGGTGACCTGACGGCGCTTCTCTATCTGCAGGGTTATCCGCGCGACGAGCACATCGCGGTCCCACTCGGTTGCGACGCCTAGCGGCCGAGGACGGTCCGCAAGCGGTGCAAAATGGCGAGGGCCGCGGGCTTCAGGGCTGCGGCTAGGCGGCGGCCGAGATTTTTCGCTGCGATCTTCAGGGTCACGGCGGCGTGCCACACGGGGGTTGCCTTTGCGGCGGCGACGATCGCTTCCTTCCAAGGCATGAACCAGTTGTAGAGCCGCGCGAACCACGCCAGCTGCATCAGGGCCGGCTGGGTAAGCTGGAAGATGCGCGCATAGAGCGCCGTCCCTGCCACCTTGGCGAAGGCGAAGACGAGAGCCGCGCTGACGGCATGGCCGCCCGCGATGAGCCACAGCGCCACGAGCTTCAAGGGAAAGAAGATGAGGCTCGGCACGAGGAAGACGCCGAGTGCCGGCCACGGCGGCAGGGTTGCCACGCCGCGCTCGAGACGGGCGACGAGCTCGAACCGGGCCAGTCGGGCGAGGAGCGCTGCGAGCGGACGCCAGCCCCACTCCTCGAACACGATGATGATGGCGACCAGGATTTCGGCCGTCAGCGTCAGGGTCCGCTGCGCGAACCGGATGGTGCGGATCGCCCAGCGCGCGACCGTGCCTCGCCGTATATGGCCGTTGCCGAGGCCCCGCCCCGGCTTCTTGCTCGCTTCAGGTTCGGTGTCGTGTTGCATCGGCGCGCTGGTCCGCTGGGGGGCGTCCGCAGGCCCCGGACGTCGGACGCGGGATCACCATAGCGGATCGACGTTACGGCGTCGTTGGCCTCTGATTGGGCGCGCTCAGGGCTTCGTCGCGAGATCGGCGAGCCAGCCGCGCTGCAATGTTCGGCTCAGGAGGAGGACGAAGATCGTCTCGTAGATGGCGAGGGCGAGGGCCGCGCGGCTTGGCACGCTGAGGCCGAGCCAGGCCAGCACGACGATCGGGACGATGGGGCCCAGCACGACGAAGAGATTGCTCGACATGGCGATGCCGGGCGCGATCGCGGGTGCGATGTGGGCGAGTGCGGCATAGATCAGCCAGACGCCGGCGAGGCTGGCGATCCAGACCGGCTTCGGCGTCACTTCGGAGAGCCATTCGAACGGCAACGAGGGCCAGACGATCAGCAGTGTGCCCAGCGCCAGATTGCACAGGATGCGAAGCCTCGCGATCCACTTGAACGATGTCATGGCCTTGGCCTCCGGCTAGTGGTCACTCGCCGCCACGCGCGGGCGGCGCTCGACCCTCCTAGATGCAGTTGATCCTGAACGTCGCCGTCGCCGGCGCGCCACGCGGGGCGACGAAGTCGACGACATCGAGAAAACACTGATCCTTCGATTTCAGATCACGTTCCAGGCGGCGAACACGACGGAGATCGACACGGTCGCCGACTTTCACGCGCTTCGAATCGCCCGCAATCAGGATGTAGAATTGGCTCTTCTCGGTATCTCGCTCAGTCTGCTCTGCGCGGAGCGTCAGCAGGATCGTGTGCTTGGTGAGGTCGACGGATTTTCCCTGACGGAGCTGGAACACGCCCTCGTCGACGCGGGTCAGGCCCTCGCCCGGTGGTGGGCGCGTGGCTTGTGCCAGGGCTTCGCCCGGTGTGGCGGCGAGCGCGAGGATGATCGGAAGGCTCAGCAGGGCGGCGCGAGCGAGAGAGCGGCATGGCATCGGGCGGTGTCCTCGGCTGGGTCAGCGGCGGGCCGGCGTCAGGGTTGCATCGGCGGGCGCTCCGGCGCCACCTGAGATGCGGATGGTGAACAATGGCGCACCCGGCCACGCGAACTGGCAGAGGTCGCCGGGCCGGCAAGTGAAATCGCCGGTCTCCGAAGTGAACGCGACCGCGGTCTCGGTGATGCGCTCGACGCGGACCTCGTGCTGGCCGATGCCGTTGCAGAGCGCCATACCCGGGCTCAGGGCTATGTCTTCGGCGAACGCGATGCCGAGCGGCTTGCAGGTCGCTTGACCGAGGCTTGCCGGCTTCACGAAGGCGGCGCCGCCGGTGCTATCGCGGTTCAGCCGGACGACCTTGCGATAGACGCTGCAGGATGATCGGGGTGGCGCCGATGGCTGGTAGGCGCCCGCGATGCAGCCCGCCGTGTTGCGGCACGTGTTGAGGCAGCCGTTGAGTGAATCCGCGCCCGAAACCTTGATCGCGTCGCCGGCGATGGCAGCCTGATCGTAGATGTCGAAGCCCCGCTCCTTCCGGCTCGGCGCGAGATCGACGGCGAGCGGCGTCGGCGGGGCGGCGGATGGTGGTGTGGGGGGCGGCGGG
>JBGSJD010000102.1:0-8531 GCA_041742195.1 Hyphomicrobiaceae bacterium | reverse complement strand
CTGGGTGTCGAAGGCACCACCGCCTGGTTGCACGCGGCAGCGCGCGCCTTCGCCATCGCCCCCGAGGCCGTCGAGCGCGTCATCCGAGCGCCGGCCGCACGCGCCCGCACCGCACTCGACAAATGGCGGCTCGAACTCGAGGGCAAGACCATCTTCTTCTTTCCCGACAGCCAGCTCGAGATCCCGCTCGCCCGCATGCTCTCGCGTGAACTCGGCCTCGTCCCCCTCGAGATCGGCACGCCCTACCTGCACCGCGACCACCTCGAACATGAGTTGGCCCTGCTCCCGCCCACGGCGGTCTTGAGCGAGGGCCAGGACGTCGACCGCCAGCTCGACCGCTGCCGCACCGCGGCACCCGACCTGACGGTGTGCGGCCTCGGCCTCGCCAACCCGCTGGAGCGCGAAGGCTTCACCACCAAGTGGTCCATCGAGCTGATCTTCACACCAATCCAGGGCTTCGAGCAGGCGGCTGATCTCGCCGCACTGTTCGCCCGCCCGCTCGACCGCCGCACGGCATTGAGGGTCTAGCGCCATGAAACTGACGCTCTGGACATACGAAGGACCTGCCCACGTCGGCGCTATCCGCATCGCGGCCAGCATGCGCGGCGTCCACTACGTCCTCCACGCACCGCAGGGTGACACCTACGCCGATCTGCTCTTCACGATGATCGAGCGGAACGGCGAACGTCCTCCCGTCACCTACACGACCTTTCAGGCGCGCGACCTCGGTGGAGACACCGCCGAGATCTTCAAGACGGCCGCGCGTGACGCCCATCAGCGCTTCACGCCCGAGCTGATGCTTGTCGGCGCGTCCTGCACGGGCGAGCTGATTCAGGACGATCCGGGTGGCCTTGCCGAGGCTCTGGAATTGCCCATCCCGGTGGTGCCCTTGGAGCTACCGTCCTACCAGCGCAAGGAGAACTGGGGAGCCGCGGAGACGTTCTATCAGATCGTCCGCCGCCTCACGCCCGGCACCGATCGCCCCGCGCTGTCGGACGACACCCCGATCTGCAATATCCTCGGCCCGACGTCGCTCGGTTTCCGCAATCGCGACGATGTCGTCGAGATCCGGCGCCTGATCGAGTCTCTCGGAATCAGGGTCAATGTTGTCGCCCCCCTCGACGCATCGCCCGCCGACGTCGCGCGCCTCGGGGCCGCACACTTCAACGTCGTGCTCTATCCTGAGATCGCTGAGACCACCGCGAGCTATCTGAAGCGCCGCTTCGGCCAGCCCATGACGACCGTCGTCCCGATCGGCATCGGCGCCATCGAGGACTTCGTCACCGAGATCACCGGGCTCGCGGGCATACCCCGGCCGGCGAAGCATCGCGACGCATCCCGCCTCGCCTGGTATTCCCGCTCGGTCGACAGTACCTATCTGACCGGCAAGCGGGTGTTCTGCTTCGGCGATGCCTCTCACGCCATCGCAGCAGCCCGCGTCTCCCGCGATGAACTCGGCTTCAACGTCGTCGGCCTCGGCACCTACAGCCGCGAGCACGCGCGCCACATTCGCACCGCCGCCGAAGGCTTCGGTCTCCAGGCTCTGGTCACCGATGACTATCTCGAGGTCGAACGCGCCATTCGCGACCTGCAGCCCGAGCTCGTCCTCGGCACGCAGATGGAGCGTCATATCGCAAAGCGCCTCGGCATTCCCTGCGCCGTGATCTCCGCCCCCTTCCACGTCCAGGACTGCCCGGCCCGCTACTCGCCGCAGATGGGCTACGAGGGCGCCAACGTCCTGTTCGACACCTGGGTTCATCCCCTGATGATGGGACTGGAAGAGCACCTCCTCGCCATGTTCCGCGACGACTTCGAGTTCAACGACGCGGCCCAGCCCTCCCATCTGCCACGAACCTCGACGGCACCCGCCATCGCCACCGAGACTGCCGAAACCCAACCCGCCGCGACCATGACGGAGACGCCGCCCGCCGCAGGACTGATCACGATCGCCGTTCCGAGCTGGTCTCCCGATGCGGAGAAGGAGCTTGGCAAGGTTCCGTTCTTTGTCCGGGGCAAGGCGCGTCGGAACACCGAGCGCTTTGCTCGTGAGCACGGGTTGGCCACCATCACCATCGAGACCCTCTACGATGCAAAAGCACATTTCAGCCGCTGAGACGACGCGGATACGCGTCGCCATCGTGACCCTGGACGGCCATCTGGCGGACATCGTCGAGCGCGTGGAGACACGCCTGCGCGAGACGACCTATCCGGGCCTCGAGTTGTCGCTTCACATCGCAGCCGACTGGCACAACGACGCCGAAGCGCTCGCGGACTGCCGTGCAGCGATCGCGTCGGCCGACATCCTGATCGTCAACATGCTATTCATCGACGATCACATTCGCGCCGTCCTGCCGGCCCTCGAAGCCCGCCGCGAACACTGCGACGCCATCGTGTGCTGCATCGCTGCCGGCGAGATCGTCAAGCTGACCCGCCTCGGACGCTTCCGCCTCGATCGTGAGGCGAGCGGCGCCATGGCGCTCCTGAAGCGCCTGCGCGGCAGCAAGAAATCGAGCGACAACGGCTCGTCGGCCAATGCCCAGATGAGCATGCTGCGCCGGCTGCCGAAGATCCTGAAGTTCATCCCTGGCACGGCGCAGGACCTCCGCTCCTACTTCCTGGCGATGCAGTATTGGCTCGCAGGCTCGGAAGAGAACATCGAGAACCTCGTGCGCTACCTGATCGGCAGCTATGCCGACGGGCCCCGCCGCGTCCTGAGGTCGAAGCGGCCTGCCGCCGAGCCTGTCTATTATCCCGACGTCGGCCTCTATCACCCGGACATCAAGGGCCGCTTCGCCGAGAACCTGGCCGATCTTCCGGCCCCCCGTGGAGCGACAGGCACCGTGGGCATGCTGCTCATGCGGTCCTACCTTCTCGCCGGCAACACAGCCCACTACGACGCCGTGATCCGCGCCCTCCAGGGCAAAGGCCTGCGGGTCGTGCCGGCATTCGCCAGCGGCCTCGATTCCCGTCCGGCCATCGAACTCTACTTCGAGGCCGGTGGCGCATCGACGATCGACGCCCTGGTATCGCTGACCGGATTCTCGCTGGTCGGCGGCCCGGCCTACAACGACGCGCGCGCCGCCGAGCACACGCTGGCGAAGCTCGACGTTCCCTACATCGCAGCGCTCCCCGTCGAGTTCCAGACCCTCGAGCAGTGGCAGGTTTCCGAGACGGGCCTCCTGCCTCTCGAAGCGACCGTGATGGTCGCGATCCCCGAACTCGACGGCGCCACGGGCTCGCTCGTCTTCGGCGGTCGCAGCGGCACAAGCCGCAACAACAGCACCACCAACATGCAGCCCATGCCCGAGCGCGTCGAGCGGCTGGCATCCCGCGTCCAGCGTCTGGTCGAACTCCGCCGCACCGAGCGTTGCAACAAGCGCATTGCGGTCGTTCTGTTCAATTTCCCGCCCAACTCCGGCGCCACCGGAACTGCAGCCTTCCTGTCGGTCTTCGAGAGCCTGTTCAACACGCTCGGCGAACTGGCCCGCGCCGGCTACACGGTTGATGTCCCCGCCAGTGTCGACGACCTGCGCATCCGGATGCTCGAAGGCAACGCCGCTCGCTACGGAGCCAACGCCAACGTCCACGCGCTCGTCGCCTCCGACGATCACCTGCGGCGCGAAACGTGGCTGGCCGAGATCGAGCGGCAGTGGGGGCCCTCACCCGGTCGCCATCAGGCGGACGGGGCAGCGATCCAGATCCTGGGAGCGCAGTTCGGCAACGTTTTTGTCGGCGTACAGCCCGCCTTTGGCTTCGAAGGCGACCCGATGCGCCTCCTGTTCGAGCGCGGCTTCGCCCCGACCCATGCCTTCTCGGCATTCTATCGCTGGATCCGCGAGGACTTCGGAGCCAACGCCGTGCTCCATTTCGGAACCCACGGCGCGCTCGAGTTCATGCCGGGCAAGCAGGCCGGCCTGTCGGAGACGTGCTGGCCGGACCGGATCCTCGGCGAAGTGCCGAACATCTATCTCTACGCCGCCAACAATCCGTCGGAAGGCACGCTCGCCAAGCGCCGCACGGCGGCGACGCTGATCAGCTACCTCACGCCATCGGTGACAGGCGCGGGTCTCTACCGTGGCCTGCTCGAGCTGAAAGCCACGCTCGCCGACTGGCGGCAGCTTTCACCCGAAGAGCGCCCGATGAAGGCGGATCTCCTCGCCGCGGTGCAGGCCCAGGCCGTAGCCCTCGATCTCGCCAGCGAGACGCCGGCCTGGTCCCCGGACGACGACGACGCGACGGCGCACCTGAGCGCCGCCATTCTCGAACTCGAATACACGCTCATCCCGCATGGCCTGCACGTCGTCGGCACACCCATGACGCCTGAGGCGCGCAACGATCTGCTCGCCGCCATCGAGGACGCAGCCGGCGAAACCCCCGTAGATCGCGCTCATATCGAGGCGCTTCTCGCCATCGATCACGAGTTGCCGGCTCTCGTTGCGGCCCTCGACGGCAAGTACATTCGTCCGGCACCCGGCGGCGATCTCATCCGGTCGCCGGAAATCCTGCCGACGGGCCGCAACGTGCACGGCTTCGACCCGTTCCGGCTCCCGAGTGCGTCGGCCCTGCTCGACGGCAAGCGCCAGGCTGAACTCCTGATCGAGCGCTGGCGCGCCGACAAATCGACATATCCCGAAAGCATCGCGATGGTGCTCTGGGGCACGGACAACCTGAAATCCGGCGGCGGCCCGATCGCGCAGGCGCTGGCCCTGCTCGGAGCCGAGCCGCGCTTCGACTCCTACGGCCGTCTCTGCGGCGCCATGCTCACGCCCCTCGAGAAGCTCGGCCGCCCCCGCATCGACGTCGTCGTGACCTTGTCGGGGATCTTCCGTGATCTCCTCCCCTTGCAGATCCGCCTGCTCGCCGAGGCGACATATCTCGCCGCAGTCGCCGACGAGCCCCTGGACCAGAACTTCGTTCGCCAGCGGACCCTGGCGCGTCAGCAGTCGTCCGGCTGCACCCTCGAGGAGGCAGCCCTCCGCGTCTTCGCCAATGCCGAAGGCGCTTACGGCTCGAACCTCAATCACCTGATCGAGAACAGCCGCTGGGAAGAAGGCGACGAGCTGGCCGAGACCTACTCGCGCCGCAAATGCTTTGCCTACGACCGTCAAGGCAAGTCGAGCGCCAAGCCGGAACTCCTCGCCGACGCCGTCGCGCATGTCGACTTCGCCTATCAGAACCTCGAATCCGTGGAACTTGGAGTGACGACGATCGATACCTACTTCGATACGCTCGGCGGCATCGCGCGCGTCGCGAGCCGCGGCCGTGCCGCGGGCGACAAGCTTCCCGTGTACATCGGCGACCAGACCCGACGGGACGCACGGGTCCGCACGCTCGACGAGCAGGTCGCACTCGAGACGCGCACCCGGCTGCTCAATCCCAAGTGGATCGAAGGCCTCCTGAAGCACGGCTACGAGGGCGTTCGCCAGATCGAAGCCCACGTCACCAACACGGTCGGCTGGTCCGCCACCACGGGTCACGTGCCGCCATGGGTCTACCGCAACATTTCGGAGACCTACGTCATGGACCCCGAGATGCGGAAGCGGCTGGCAGCCCTCAATCCCGTGTCGTCGGCCCGCATGGTCAATCGACTGATCGAAGCACAGCGGCGCCAGTACTGGACGCCGGAGCCCGAGATGGCAGCAGCGCTCGAAGAAGCGAGCGAGGAGCTGGAAGACCGCATCGAGGGCATTCACACCGGAGGCGCCGCAGCATGACGATCGTACTCGACACCAGAGCCCGCGGAACGGCATCGCCTTCGCGGCGCGGAGACGGCGCCGGCAGCGTCCAGGTCAAGCTCGACCCCAATCTCATGATTGGCACCGCCGCAAAAGTATTCGCGGTCTACGGCAAGGGCGGCATCGGCAAGAGCACGACGTCGTCGAACCTGTCGGCCGCCTTCTCGAAGCTCGGCAAGCGCGTCCTGCAGATCGGCTGTGACCCGAAGCACGACTCGACCTTCACCCTGACGAAGCGCCTGATCCCGACTGTCATCGACGTGCTGGAAGGTATCGACTTCCACACCGAAGAACTCAAGCCCGAGGACTTCGTGTTCGAAGGCTACAACGGCGTCCTGTGCGTCGAAGCGGGTGGCCCGCCGGCCGGTACGGGCTGCGGTGGCTACGTCGTCGGCCAGACCGTCAAGCTCCTGAAGGAGCACCACCTCCTCGACGAGACCGACGTCGTCATTTTCGACGTCCTCGGCGACGTGGTCTGCGGCGGGTTCGCCTCGCCGCTCCAGCACGCCGAGCGCGGCCTGATCGTCACCGCCAATGACTTCGACAGCATCTTCGCCATGAACCGCATCGTCGCGGCCATCCAGGCCAAGTCGAAGAACTACAAGGTGCGAATCGGCGGCGTTATCGCGAACCGCAGCGCTGCCACCGACGAGATCGACCGGTACACCGCCGCCGTCGGCATGGATCGGCTCGCGCACTTCCCCGACCTCGACGCCATTCGCAAGAGCCGGCTCAAGAAGTCGACCCTCTTCGAGATGCCGCCGTCGCCCGAGTTGCAGAAGGTACAGGACGAATACCTCCGGCTCGCGGCCTCGCTCTGGGCTGGAACCGACGGTCGTGACGTCGTGCCGATGAAAGACCGCGAGATCTTCGATTTTCTGGGGTTCGAATGATGCCCACACCAAGCTATCTCGATCGTCGCGATCAGCTCGAAACGTACTTCGACCGCACCGCTGTCGACGCCTGGGCGCGCCTCACGACCGACGCGCCCGTGGGTCGCATCCGCGCGACGGTGCGCGAAGGCCGCAACGAGATGCGCACGACCATGGCGAGCTGGTTGCCGGAGGATCTGCGTGGCCGGCGCATTCTGGATGCCGGCTGCGGGACCGGCGCATTGGCCGCCGAACTCGCGTCCCGCGGCGCCCACGTCGTTGCCGTCGATCTCTCGGAGAAGCTCGTCTCGCTCGCCCGTGAGCGCTACGGCTCGAAGATCGGCGACGGCCGCCTCGATTTCGTCGTCGGCGACATGCTCCACGCCCGTCTCGAGACCTTCGATCACGTCGTGGCCATGGATAGCCTCATCCACTACGACGCGACCGACATCGTGAAAGCGTTGGCCCTGATTACAGGTCGCGTGAAGCACTCGATCGTCTTCACCTTCATTCCGCGCACGCCGATGTTGGCCGCCATGCACGCGCTCGGACGCTTCTTCCCGAAGAGCGACCGCTCCCCGTCGTTGCGGCCACTGGGCGAGACCCAGCTGCGCCAGTTGATTGCTGCGGATCCTGCACTGGCGCGGTGGCAGCTCGGACGCACCCGCTGCATCGCGCGCGGCTTCTACACCTCGCAGGCCCTGGAGCTCTCCGCGTCATGAAGGCTCCCATCGAAAACGTTGCAGGCCTGTGGCGCCGGCTGGGACCGCGGTTCCTGCCCTTCGCCGACGGCGCGTCGGACACGTTGCCGCTGTCGCAACTGTTGCGCCTTTCGATGTTCCAGGTCTCGATCGGCATCGCGCTGGTCCTCCTCAACGGCACACTCAACCGCGTGATGATCGTGGAACTCGGCGTGGCGACATCCATCGTCGCCGCAATGATCTCCATCCCGATCCTGCTCGCCCCGATCCGCCTGCTGCTCGGCTACAAGTCCGACTACCACCGCTCGTTCCTCGGCTTGCGTCGTGTTCCCTACATCTGGATCGGCACGCTGCTGCAGTTCGGCGGCCTCGCCATCATGCCGTTCGCGCTGATCGTGCTCTCGGGTGATGCGGACGGCCCCGCGTTCGTCGGCCCGCTGTCTGCCGCATTGGCGTTCCTCATGGTCGGCGCGGGCCTGCACACGACCCAGACGGCCGGCCTCGCGCTCGCCGACGATCTTGCCGATCCCGAGAAGCGCCACCGCGTCGTGGCCCTCCTTTACGTGATGCTCCTGCTCGGCAGCCTGATCGCGTCCCTGAGCCTCGCCTGGCTCCTGTCGAGCTTCTCCCAGATTCGCCTGATCCAGGTGATCCAGGGCGCGGCCGTGGTCACGTTCGCCCTGAACATGATCGCCATGTGGAAGCAGGAGCCGAGGCGCCCCGCGCTGACCCATCCGCAGTTGCCCCGCCCAACATTCGCCGAAAGCATGCAGGGCCTGCGCCGCGATCGCCGCTACGCGCGTCTTCTGACCGCTGTCGGTCTCGGCACGGCGGCCTTCGCCATGCAGGACATCCTGCTCGAGCCCTACGGCGGCGAGATCCTCGGCCTCTCCGTCGCCGGCACGACGCTTCTGACGGCGCTCGCCGCCCTCGGCACCCTGCTCGGCTGTGCCATCGCGGCGCGCCAACTGGACAGGAAAGGCGACCCCCTGCGCCTCGCATCGGCAGGCGTGCTGGTCGGCATCCTGGCCTTTTCCGCGGTCGTCTTCTCCTCGCCCCTGCAGAGCCCGGACCTCTTCCGGCTCGGAGCCTTCCTGATCGGCCTCGGCAGCGGCCTCTTCGCCGCCGGGACCCTGACCTTCGCCATGCAGCTTGTCCGCGATGGTCAGGCCGGCCAGCTTCTCGGCGCCTGGGGGACCGTCACCGCGACTGCGGCCGGCCTC
>JBGSJD010000101.1:0-4190 GCA_041742195.1 Hyphomicrobiaceae bacterium | reverse complement strand
GCCACCGCAGCGATCCGGCAGTACGAGCACCGCACTCCCGGCCGTCTCGCGACGCCGGGCACGATCAAATGACAGGGGGCGGAACGGCCGCGCCTGAAAAGCTTAGTATTGGATACGGCGTCAGCCGTCCCGCACATAGAGCTTGCGGTCGTCCCCGGCGCCCGATGCCGACGTCCTCGCGGACGACATCACCGAGGGGCATGCGAACCGCCGCGCCAGTATCCATGACACGACGTCGGCAGTGCGTCCCGCGCCCCGCTCAGCCCTCACCGGACATCACGAACCACGAGCCTTTCGCGCCATGCCCGGCGCTTCTGCCACCCGGTCGCCGCCGCCATCGCTGAAGGATGACGGCCCGCAGCCTGATCCGACCTCCGTAGGCACCCAGCTCGAGCACGGCCCCTGTCGTCAGGTCGGTTTGATTGAAGAGTGCCACGGCCTCACGAAGCGGGGACAACTTCGCCGAACACCGTAAACGCGACCCGCCCCCGCCCGTCACGCGCCACCAGAATCCCTCCCCCGCGCGGCTCCGTTCCCGGACGGCGCGCCGCAGCGCGCTAAGCAGCGGTATCAGGCGGATGAACGTCAGTGTGCGCGGTATTTCTCAGCCGCTTGCATCCCCGTTGCTGCAGCGGTGTGTTTCATCGTGACGATCTGAGGTCGCGCAGCGCCGCGCCGGCGTAGATGCCGGCGACGGGCCAGGTCAGCATGTCGTTCCTGGCGGCTCTCGGAGCGGCCAACCGTGCCAGTGCCTCGTTCACCGCCCCCACGACGCCGATGCAGCCGAGCAAGCACGCAACGTGTGCAAGTTTCTGCGGGCCCAGGCCAAAAAATAGGCCATTGGATAGCGACGACGCCAACATCGGCGAGGCGACCATCGCCGCCGAGTAAGCCGATCCCGTCACCACGACCATGAGTGCGGCGTGGCACAACCGTGCGCGCGTCAGTGAGCGAATGCTTGCGTCCGCGCTACTGCTGTCGCGTAAGACGGGAAACGCGATGCAAAGCGCGCTGACAACCCAGAACACGAGAGCGAAGGTGCTCAACGCCTCCCATCGGTACATCGCCACCATCACGCACGCGGTAGCCATAACGGTGAAGAAGCCGGTTCGTCTGATGTTGGCCGCATAGAGCTTGCGGATCGCCGCCTCGCGGCCGTCCTCGACCCAATGCTCCACGAGTGCATTGCCTTTGTCGAAAGCCACAGCGACGGCAAATGCCAGGAGGGCCGTGCCCAGCACTTGGATGGCGACGACAGCTGGAGAACTTGCCCCGGTGTGCCAAGCCCAGAACGCACCACTGCTGGCCCCCGCAAGAGCGGCAAGCAGGTTGAATTGCGTGAACCAAGTGGTTTGGCGGGGCGGCCCCGGCGCATTCTCTTCGAGGATGATTTCGCCTTGCAAGGCTTGCCGAAAGTTACGAATTGCCCGTCCCTCGTCCGAGCTCTTGGCGCGCTCCGCGATGTGATCGCGGCCATCGGGCCCGACTTCGTACGGGATGTCCGCGCCTGCCAGGTCGGCGCCCATCAGCAAGAACACTTCTCGCTCCCAGGCATTCAGGGGTGAAATGCCCTGTATGAATTCCACGAGATCGTCGTCGTCCGGGACGTCGTCGATCTTGCGGCTGACGACGAACTCTGTCGGCGTGTATCGCTGTGCAAGCGCTTCTGAGAGCCGGTGCTTGCGCCACATGTCGACAGACCACTCGTAGCCCAGATAACCGAACACGACCCTGTCGAGGATGAAAGCTACACGCTCATCGTTCCAACCATGCGCCTTGATCATCGCCGGGAATGTCCGCTCGCCCGGATATTCGTTATGGAAGAGGTCGAGCGGATAGCGCTTCAGAGTGTCCAAGGCGTCCGGATCGAGTACCACGAGTGCCTTCATGGCGTTCTGGAGGAAAGGACCGTTTTCCGCCCAGACTTCGGCATACGGGTTGTCGAGAGCCGTCTCCATCAGGCGTCGCAGCGCCGGCACGCTGGCTGGCCCCTGCGATTCGACCAGCCCGAAGAACTGAAGCGCCGCAATCTCAGTGCCATCGGGCAGAACGAATACGAAAATCAGCTCATCGGGAAATCGTTGCGAGAGGTCATCGCTTGCGAGAAGCGCTGTCAGCTCGCCAATCGCGGTGATGCAGGCAGGCCGCGTGCGGTTGGCGAGCGGGACATTCAATTCGTGCATCGACAAGGCCTCGAAATCCAGAGCGTCAAACAACAGGCTACAGCTGAAAATTAGCAGTCTGATCTAAACAATAGTTTGAGCTGAGGTCGAAGCACGTCGACGGCCCGGGCCCTTTAGCCCGCTCTTCTCGCAGCCTTGCTGACGTGGGCGTCGACTGACGATTGGCTCGAAGCCGTCGTTGCCTATTGTATTCATGTCGCGCCCGTCCGTTGCCGCCGGTCAGGCAGCGCGAGCCCGCGCTCGCCTCTCGCGCCCGTTGAGCCGCCCGCCACCTTCCTGTATGTACCGCTCCAACACCCACTCTCCCCGACCCGCAAGGAGCGAGCCCCATGGCGACGCCGCAGTTCGTCTATCACATGCACAAGCTCTCGAAGGCCTATCCGGGCGGCAAGCAGGTGCTGAAGGACATCAACCTGTCGTTCTATCCGGGCGCCAAGATCGGTGTGGTCGGCCTCAACGGCTCCGGCAAGTCGACGCTGTTGAAGATCATGGCCGGCGTCACCGACGACTTCCTCGGCGAAGCCAGGCCCGCCGACGGCATCAAGGTCGGCTACCTGCCGCAGGAGCCGGAACTCGATCCTGAGAAGGACGTGCTCGGTAACGCCATGGAGGGCGTCGCCGAGAAGAAGGCAATTCTCGATCGCTACAACGAGATCGCCGCCAACTATTCCGACGAGACGGCCGACGAGATGGCCCAGCTCCAGGACGAGATCGATGCCGCGGGCCTGTGGGATCTCGACGCCCAGGTCGAGCAGGCGCTCGATGCCCTGCGCTGCCCGCCCGGTGATGGCGACGTCGGCAAGCTGTCGGGTGGCGAGAAGCGCCGCGTGGCGCTGACGAAGCTGTTGTTGAGCAAGCCCGACATCCTGCTGCTCGACGAGCCGACCAACCATCTCGATGCCGAATCCGTCGCCTGGCTGGAGCGCTATCTGAAAGAGTATGCCGGCTGCGTGATCCTCGTGACCCACGACCGCTACTTCCTCGACAACATCACCGAATGGACGCTGGAACTCGATCGCGGCCAGGGCGTGCCGTGGAAGGGCAACTATTCGAGCTGGCTCGAGCAGAAGGCCAAGCGCGAGGAGGTCGAGAAGGGGCAGGAGGAATCCAAGGCCCGCACCTTGAAGCGCGAACTCGACTGGATCCGGGCGAGCCCCAAGGCGCGCCAGGCCAAGTCCAAGGCGCGCATCAGCGCCTATGAGCAACTCGCCGACGATGCCGGCCGCCAGGATGTCGGCAAGGCGCAATTCCAGATCGCGGCCGGGCCGCGCCTGGGCGGCATCGTCATCGAGGCGGAGGGGCTGAGCAAGGCTTTCGGCGACCGGCTGCTGATCGACGGGCTGTCCTTCAAGCTGCCGCCGGGCGGCATCGTCGGCGTCATTGGTCCCAACGGCGCGGGCAAGACGACACTGTTCAAGATGCTGACCGGCGTCGAGAAGCCCGACAAGGGAACGATCCGGCTCGGTGACACCGTGAAATTGTCCTACGTCGACCAGTCGCGGGCGCACCTCGACGACAAGAAGACCGTCTGGGAGGAAATCTCCGGCGGCGTCGACGTCATGAAGCTCGGCGACAAACGCGAGATCAACAGCCGGGCCTATTGCGGATGGTTCAACTTCAAGGGGCCGGACCAGCAGAAGAAGGTCGGCCTGCTGTCGGGCGGCGAGCGCAACCGGGTGCATCTGGCCAAGATGCTGAAAGAGGGCGGCAACCTGCTGCTGCTCGACGAGCCCACCAACGACCTCGATACCGAGACCTTGTCGGCGCTCGAATCCGCGCTCGAGGACTTCCCCGGCTGCGCCGTGGTCATCTCGCACGATCGCTTCTTCCTCGATCGTCTCGCCACCCACATCCTGGCCTTCGAGGGCGACAGCCACGTTGAGTGGTTCGAGGGCAACTTCGCCGACTACGAAGAGGACAAGAAGCGCCGCCTTGGCGACGCCGCTGTCGAGCCGCACCGCATCAAGTTCAAGAAGTTCGAGCGGTAATCAACGAGCCATGGAGACG
>JBGSJD010000100.1:0-17394 GCA_041742195.1 Hyphomicrobiaceae bacterium | reverse complement strand
ATGGTCACGGCAGCCGTCCTCGTCCTGCGCCGCCCGTAGCGCCCCGGCACGCCCGTTGACGGCTCGTTATCCGTGATCGAACGCGCCGTCCTGCCGTTAGTCCGTCCGCCACCTGCGTCTGCCAGAGTGTCGGGATCAACGCCACGGCGGCGCGGGATCGAGGCGACCGATGGAGCAGATCGACGACGATGTAGAGGCGCCGGGCTGGATCATGCCGCTGGCGGCAGCCCTGTTCGTGCTCTGCGTCGTCCTGTCGGCGACGTTCCTGCTGCTGACACCCTCGACACCCGTCAGCGACGAGCCCGAGGTCGAAGCACCCCGCTCGGCGCGGCCGAATGTGATCGTCTTCGAAAGCGAGAGCTGCGGCTGGTGCAAGCGGTTCCGGGCTTCGGTCGCCCCCCGCTACGAACTCTCGGCAACGGATTCGAAGGCGCCGCTCCGCTACGTCGATGTTGCGGCCCAACGCCAGTCCGGCTACCGCCTGTCGAGCCGCGTCACCACGACGCCGACGTTCGTGCTCGTCGACACCATGGGCCGCGAGGTCGGCCGCCTGAACGGCGTGCCGATGGGCCGCGGCGAGTTCGAGAAGGAGATCGAGCGCCTGCTCGAGAAGATCCCCGCCGGGTCCGCCGGCTGAGCCCCCTCACGCGGCCGGTTTCGACGCCTCGATCAGACCACCGAGGCGGGCCAATTCCCTGAGATGATGGTCGGCGTTGCCAAACGCGAGATCGATCATCGTCAGGCGCTTGAAGTAGTGGCTGACCTTGTACTCGGTCGTCATGCCGATGCCGCCGTGCAGCTGCACCGCATCCTGCCCGATATGCCGCCCGGCCCTGCCGACCTGCACTTTGACGGCATGCATGGCCTTACGCCGCCCGAGCGCATCGTCCTCGCCCGCCATCATCGTCCCGTAGATGAGGATGCTCTTCGATTGCTCGAGCGCCGTGAACATGTCGACCGAGCGGTGCTGCAGCACCTGGAACGAGCCGATGGCGACGCCGAACTGCTTCCGCGTCTTCAGATAGTCGAGCGTCGTCTCGTGCAGCACGTCCATCGCGCCCACGGCTTCCGCCGCGAGGAACGCGATGGCCTCGTCAACGGTACGCTCGAGCGCCGCGAGACCCTGCCCCGGCTCGCCGAGGACGTCATCCTTGCCGACCTTGACGCTGGAAAATGAAATGTCGGCCGCGCGCCGGCCGTCCTGTGTCGGATATCCGCGCCGCGAGACGCCGGCCGCCTTGCCATCGACGAGGAAGAGCCCGATGCCGTCCTTGGCGCGCCGGTCACCCGAAACGCGCGCCGAGACGATCAACTTGCCGGCGCTGTCGCCGTTGAGGACGACCATCTTATCGCCCTCGATCACGAACCCGCCCGCGCCGTCAGGCTTGGCCGTCACGCCGACATCGAAGAGATCGAACCGCGACTGCTTCTCCTGGTGTGCCAGCGCCAGCGTCAGGCTGCCGTCGGCGATGGCCGGCACGAGCGCCTGCCTCTGGACCGCGCTGCCGGCGTGCCGCAGCACACCGCCGCCGAGCACCACCGTCGCGATATAAGGCTCGAGCGCGAGCGTCCGCCCGATCGCCTCGCCGACGATCATCATCTCGACCGAGCCTTGGCCGAGCCCGCCGTCGTCCTCGCTGAACGGAATGCCGAGCAGGCCCTGATCCGCCCACTCCTTCCACCCGGCAGCGGAATATCCGCCCGGCTCCTTCATCATCTCGACGCGCGTTTTGACGACATCCGGATAGCGGCGCGCCAACAGCCCGTCGACGCTGTCTTTGAGCAGGCGCTGTTCGTCGGTGAGATCGAGATCCATGGGAGGCATCCAATTCTCCCTCTCCCCGCACACTGCACTTGTGTGGGGAGAGGGTCGGGGTGAGGGGCGGCTACAGGCTCGGTGTGCGCGACGTCCCCCCATCCTGAACCCCTCCCCAGTTGCCAGTGCAGAGCGAACCGGGAGAGGACATGAAGGGCCGCCAGATCTCGTCTCAGAACCCCAGCACGGCCTTGGCGATGATGTTGTGCTGGATCTCGTTGGTCCCGCCGTAGATCGAGACCTTGCGGTTGTTGAAATACTGCGGTGCCGTCGGCAGCGCCCAGTCGACGCCGACCTCGCCCTCGTTGTGGCCGGGCTCATCGGCGTCCTGGCGCACATAGGGAAGTGCCAGCGGTCCCGCGATCTCCATCAGCAGTTCGGTCGTCGCCTGCTGCAGCTCGGAGCCCTTGATCTTCAGGATCGACGAGGCCGGGTTGGGCTTGCCGCCACGGCCGGACTTGCGGTCGTCCGAGATGATGCGCAACTGCGTCATCTCGAGCGCCTTGAGTTCGACCTCGACCATGGCCACCTTCTCGGCGAACTGCGCATCGTCCATCAGCGACCCCGCCCCCGAGGGGACGAGGCGCGCGAGTTCCTTGATCCGCGCCACGCGCATCTTGGAGGTGCCGACGCGGGCGATGCCCGTCCGCTCGTTGCCGAGCAGGTACTTGGCGCAGTCCCAGCCCTTGCCTTCCTCGCCGACGAGGTTCTCGACCGGAACCTTCACGTTGTCGAAGAACACCTCGTTGATCTCGCGCGTCCCGTCCATCGTGACGATCGGTCGGTGCGAGATGCCGGGCGTCTTCATGTCGATCATCAGGTAGGAGATGCCGAGCTGCTTCTTCGGCGCGTTCGGATCCGTGCGCACGAGGCAGAAGATCCAGTCGGCGTATTGCGCCAGCGTGGTCCAGATCTTCTGGCCGTTGACGATGTAGTGGTCGCCTTGCCGGACGGCGGTGGTCTTGAGCGAGGCGAGATCGGAGCCCGAGCCCGGCTCGGAGAAGCCCTGGCACCAGAAGTCTTCGCAGGCGGCGATGCGCGGCAGATGGTGCTTCTTTTGAGCCTCGGTGCCGAACTGGATCAGCACCGGGCCGTGCATGGTGACGTTGAAGCCGACCGGCGCCGGGACGCCGTTGAGCTGCATCTCCTCGCCGAACATGTAGAACTGGATCGGCGACCAGCCCGTGCCGCCCCATTCCTTGGCCCAGCCGGGCGTGGCCCAGCCGCGCTTGTAGAGCGTCTTGTGGGACGTGACGATGTCGTCGCGCGTCAGCTCCCGGCCCTCGATCACCTTGCGCCGGATGGAGAGTGGCACTTCCGTCTGGAAGAATGTCCGCACCTCGTCCCTGAACGCGAGTTCCTCCGGGCTGAAACGCAAGTCCATGCCTGTCTCCTGCGAAAAAGTGGGCGGCCGAGGCCGCACGAGTGACTATTGAAGTCCAGTCGCGTTGGAAGTGCAATTGCTTCGGGTGCCGCCATGCGGCGGACACCCGGCGCGGCTCATTCCTGGTCGAGCGCGATCGCCTCCCGCTTGCGTGCGAGCGCCGGCAGGAGCGGAATGATCAGCATCACCGCCGCGATCGCAAGGCACGTCCCCGAGATCGGCCGTTCGACGAACGTCCAGAAATCGCCGCGCGACAGGATCAGCGCCTTCCTGAGATTGTTCTCGAGCAGCGGCCCGAGCACGAAGGCGAGCACCAGTGGCGCCGGTTCGTAGCCGAACTTGCGCATCAGGTAGCCGATGGCCCCGAACATCACCATGACGAACACGTCGAACACGGCGGCGTTCGACGAGAACACACCGATGATGCAGAACATCAGGATCAGCGGGAAGAGGATCGGGTACGGCACCTTCAGCACCTGCACCCACATCCCGATCAGCGGCATGTTGAGCACCAGAAGCATGATGTTGCCGATGTACATCGACGCCACGATCCCCCAGAACACGCCGGGGTTCTGGATCATCAGAAGCGGCCCCGGCTGCAACCCGTGGATGATGAACGCGCCGAGCAGCAGCGCCAGAATGACATTCGGCGGAATACCGAGCGTCAGTAGCGGAATGAACGCACCACCGGCCGCCGCGTTGTTGGCGGCCTCCGGACCAGCCACGCCTTCGATGGCACCCTTTCCGAACCGGCTCGGATCCTTGGCGAGCCGCTTCTCGAGCGCGTAGGAGGCGAACGACGAGATGACGGCGCCGCCGCCCGGCAGCGTACCGACGAAGAAGCCGAGGATGGTGCCCCGCATCATGGGCCATTTGCTCGCCTGCCAGTCCGCGCGCGTCGGCCAAAGGCTTCCGATCTGGGCCTTGATCACCTCCCGGCTGATGCGCCGCTCGAGGTTTGCGAGGATCTCGGCCACGCCGAAGAGCCCCATCACCACGGGCACGATGCCGAGCCCGTCGAGCAGTTCGAGCCGTCCGAACGTCAGCCGCTCCTCGGCCGTGATCGCGTCCGTCCCGACAAGCCCGAGCACCAGGCCGACGCAGGCCATGAGCAACGCCTTGGCCATCGATCCGTGCGTGAGGAACGCGAGCAGCGTCAGTCCGAGCACCATCAGGCTGAAATACTCGGCCGGCCCGAACTTGAGCGCCCAGCGCGCCAGCGTCGGCGCGACGAGCATCAGGGCGATGATCGACACCGTGCCCGCGAAGAACGAGCCGAGCGCCGCGATGCCGAGGGCCGGCCCCGCCCGCCCTTGCTTGGCCATCTCGTGCCCGTCGAGGCACGTGACGACCGAGGCCGCCTCGCCCGGAATGTTGACGAGGATCGAGGTCGTGGAGCCGCCGTACATCGAGCCGTAGTAGATGCCGGCCATCATGATGATGCCGGCTTCGGGCGGCGCGGAGAGCGTGATGGGCAGCAACAGCGCCATCGCCGTCACCGGACCGATGCCGGGCAGCACACCGATCAGCGTCCCGACGAACACCCCCGCGAAGCACGCGAGCAGGTTGTAGGGCTGCAGCGCGACGGAGAAGCCGTGCGCGAGGCTCGAGATGACATCCATGTGTGTGCCCTCACCCGAGCCACGGCGCGAGCAGGCCGGCCGGCATCTGGATCTTCAGGAATTTGGAGAGCAGCAGCCACATGCCGATCACCGCTCCGAACGATACCACGATGGCCTGCCACCAGGGCACCGGATCGATGAACCGCATCAGGACGAGGAGGAGGATCAGGGACGACGGAATGAACCCGATCTGCTCGAAGAAGAACCCGAAGACGAGCAGGAGCGCCATCACCAGCAGCACCTTCTGCCAGCGGGTGTCGTGCCAGAGCGACGCCAGCGTGGGTCCGCCCGCGGCGAGCGCACCAGCGACGATCGTCGAAGCGAGCCCCGACGCTATGACACCGGTCCAGAACAGCGCGAAGCCGGACCCCGGCTCCTGCAGCGCACCGAGGCCCTGCGTCCAGCCCTGCCAAGTCACGAATAGCCCGAACGCCAGCCAGGCAATCCCGCCCCATAGATCGGAATTGCCGAGCCCTTTGGTGTGGTTCTCCATGGACGCCCTGTTCCCTTCCCTCGAACCTAGTTTTTGGCCGCGAGCCCGAGCTGTTCGACCTGCGCCTTCTGCTCGGCCACCTGCTGCGCGACGAATTTCGTATAATCGTTCGATCCCATGTAGCGGTCCACATAATCGTACCGTGTTTGGATCGATTTGGGCTTGGGGTCCGCCTGCGCGATCTTCAGGGCATCGTGCAGCTTCCTGACGATGCCGGGTTCCATGCCTTTCGGGCCGGCGATGCCGAACGGACTGTCGAACACGAACGGAAATCCCAGTTCCTTCAGCGTCGGCGTATCTGGGAGGCGCGCATTGCGCGTCTCGGTCCACACCACCAGCACCCGCATCGACCCGGCATCGACGTGCGGCCACCAGCCGGCGCCCCCCGAGTTGGCCATGATGTGCCCGCCGAGCAGCGCCACTTCGCTGTCCTTCGAGAACGGCACGTGTGTCCATTGCACGCCCGCCTGCTTGGCGATCAGCTCCATGCCGATGTGGAGCGACGTCCCGGCGCCCGGAGAGCCATAGGTGAGCTTTCCCGGATTGGCCTTTGCGAAGGCGATCATGTCGCCGAACGTCTTGAACGGACTGTCGGCCCGCACCGTGACGCCGAACAGGAACCCCGAGTTGTGGATGATGTAGGAGAAATCCCGGATCGGATCCCACGAAACCTTCCGCATGAACGGGAGACGGAAGATCGTGATCGGGATGTGGCTGATCGTGTAGCCGTCGGGCTTGGCATTGGCGGCCATCGCGGCCGGCCCGGCGGTGCCGGCGGCCCCGGCCTTGTTTTCGACGATCATCGGCTGGCCGAGGATCTTTCCCGCGACGTCTGCCATGGCGCGGTGCCAGAGATCGATGCCGGTGCCGGGTCCCCAAGGCATGATCAGGGTGATCGGCTTCGTGGGAAACTGTTCCGCGGTCTCGGCAGCAGCGGTCCTCAGAAACGCCGGAGCGGCAAGCGCGGCCCCCACGCCCGTGATGACATCACGACGACGCAACATGAGTGGTTTCCTCCCGGAAAGCGCCCGCCCCTGTGCCGGAGCGTTGAGCGCCTGTTCGATCGACGGTTGTGGCCTACTCCTTCTTGGCGAGCCCGAGCTTCTCGAGCGCCGCCTTCTCGGACGCGACGACGTCTTTCACGAACGCCGTGTAGTCAGCCGGCCCCATGTATCGCTCGGCGAAGTCGTACTTGCCCATGATGTCCTTCACCTTCGGATCGGCGAGCGCGGCCTTGAACGCCTTGTGCAGCTTCTCGACCACCGCGGGGTCCATGCCCTTTGGCCCCGCGATCCCGAACGGGCTGTCGAACACGAAGGGATAGCCGAGTTCCTTCAGCGTCGGCACGTTCGGCCAACGCTTGTTGCGATCGGCGGTCCACACGTTGAGAAGCCGAAGATCGCCCGAGTCGACGAGCGGCCCCCACACGGTCGAGTCCGCCTGCAGGTCCACATGCCCGCCGAGGACCGCCGCGTTCGTCTCCGTGCCACCCTTGAACGGCACCATGGTGAGCTTGATGCCGTCCCGTCCTGCGATCTGCTCCATGCCGATGTGCAGCGAACCGCCCGGGCCCGTGGTCGCGTAGGTGATCTTGCCGGGATTGGCTTTCGCGTAGTCGACAACGTCCTTCCAGCTCTTGAACTTGCTGTCGGCTTTGGTCGTGACGCCGAACGTGTAGCCCGTCAGATGAATGACGTAGGTGAAATCCTTGAGCGCGTCCCAGTTCCGGTTGGACATCAGCGGCAGCCGCATGACCGTCACCGGGATCTGCGCCAGCGTGTAGCCGTCGGGCTTCGCCGAGCGCGCCATGTTGACGGGCCCGAGCGTACCGGTGCCGCCGGTGCGGTTCTCGATGACGACCGACTGGCCGAGTTCCTTCGAGGCGACCTCCGCGAGGGCGCGGAAATAGATGTCCGTCGAACCGCCGGCATTCCACGGCACGATCAGCGTGATCGGCTTCGACGGGAACGTGTCCGCGAGCACCGATGAGGTGCTCGCGGCGAATGTCGTGATTGCGGCGAGTGCCGCGCCAGCCAAGATCCCTGGAATACCCCGTACTTTCATCTCCAATTTCCTCCGCTGGCTTATAGGATTGTTGCGTTACTTCGCCATTCCGAGACTTTCGAGAATGGTCTTTTCGACGGCCGTCGTTTCCTTGATGATCTTGAGATACCCTTCCTGGTCGGCGTAACGCGACGGGAAGACGAAGTTATTGAGCATCTCCTTGACCTTCGGATCGTCCAGCGACTTCTTGAACGCCTGATCGAGACGCTTGACGACGGCCGGGTCCATGCCCTTCGGACCAGCGATGCCCCACGGGCTGTCGAAGACGAGATCGATGCCGAGATCCTTCAGCGTCGGGACGTCGGGCCAATGCGTCGAACGCTTCTCGGTCCAGAGCGCGAGAAGACGCAGCTGACCGCTATCGACGAGCGATTTCCAGCCGGTGGAATCGGCCTGCAGCATGGTGTGGCCGCCGAGCACGGCGGCATTGGTCTCGGCGCCGCCCTTGAATGGCACGTGCGTAACTTCGATGCCCGCGAGCGACGCGATGCGCGCCATGCCGAGATGCAGCGAGGTGCCCGCACCCGGTGACGCGTAGGTGAGCTTGCCCGGGTTCTCCTTGGCGAACTTGACGACGTCGGCCCACGTCTTGAACGGCCCGTCGGCCTTCGTCGTGATGCCGAACGTGTAGCCCGACAGATGCGCGATGTAGGTGAAGTCCGTCGCCGGATCCCAGGACACCTTCTTGTCCTTCATCAGCGGCAGGCGGAACATCGTGATCGGCATCTGGGCGATGGTGTAGCCGTCGGGCTTGGCGGTCCGCAGCGTCGCCGGGCCGAGGGTACCCGAGGCACCGGCTTTGTTCTCAACCACGACCGGCTGACCGAGATCCTTACCGGCAGCATCCGCCATCGCACGCATGACGATATCGGTGGAGCCACCAGCGGGCCACGGCACGATCAGCGTGACGGGTTTGGTCGGGAAGGACTGGGCGAAAACGGTCGAGACAGTCGTGCAGGCAAAGGCGGCGGCTGCCATCGCCACTGCTACGGCTTTGAGTGAACGCATTGGGCTTCGATCTCCCTTGATCATTCGCGTTGAGGCTTGCGGTCGGCATCGGCCGGGATGGTGGACGAACAACCTGCAAGCCTCCGTGAGCGTGCCGCCTCTAATGGCGAAAGTCCATCGCGTTGGGCCACGAAAGACCTCCCACCTGCAGCGCCTACTCCTTACCCATGCCGATGCGCTTCACGCCCTCCGCCTCGAACGCCGTGATCTTTTTGATGAGTTCGACATAGCCCTTGGGATCGGCGTAGTTCGGCGCCATCAGGTGCTTGTCCATGACAGCGAGAACCTTCGGATCGTCGAGCGTCTTCTTGAAGGCGTCGTGGATCTTCTGGACGATCGCCGGGTCCATCCCCTTCGGACCGGCGAAGCCCCACGGGCTGTCGAACGTCCAGGGATAGTTGAGATCCCGCAGCGATGGCACGTCCGGCCAGCGCGGGACGCGGTTTGCGGTCCACACCATCAGGAGACGGATATGGCCCGCCTCGACGAGCGGCAGTTGCGAGGTCCCCTCGACGCTGATGTCCACGTGCCCGCCGGCAAGCGCCGCCGTCGTTTCGGCACCGCCCTTGAACGGGACGTGCGTGGCCTGGAACTTGTCGTGCGCGGAGATGAGCTCCATTCCGATGTGGAGCGACGTGCCCGCCCCCGGCGTGCCGTAAGTGAGCTTGCCGGGATTGGCCTTCGCGTAGTCGACCACATCCTTCCAGGTCTTGAACTGGCTGTCCGCCTTGGTGCCGATGGCGAACGTGTAGCCGGTCATGTGGATGATGTACGAGAAGTCCTTGAAGGGGTCCCAAGACACCTTCTTGCCCTTCATTACGGGAAACCGGAACACCGTGATGGGGAGCTGCGCAATCGTATATCCGTCGGGTTTGGCGCTTGCCGCCAGCGTGACGGCGCCGAGCGTCCCCGCGCCGCCAGCTTTGTTCTCGACGATGATCGGCTGGCCGATGTGCTTCGACGCGGCATCGGCCATGGCGCGCGAGACGACATCCGTGGCGCCGCCGGCGGGCCACGGGATGATCAGCGTGATCGGCTTTGTGGGAAACGTGTCGGCGTGGGCAGTGGCAGCGGTCAGCGCCGCCACGAGCCCCAGTCCCGCCACGGAGAGACTCCGGGCGTAGATCGACTTCACCATGAGCAGTCCTCCCTTTGAGGCGGCCGCCGCCTCTGACGGGCGATCTGGCCGGACGCTCACTTTGAAGTCATTGTTCCCCGTTGTCCATCACTCCATGGCCGGCCGCGATCAGCCCGCATTTTCCACGTCGCCCGATCGGCAGCCGGGCACACCATCAGGCGATCGTCACGCCGCCGTCCGCGACGATGACCTGCCCCGTGATGAACGACGCGGCCTTCGACGCGAGGAACGCGGCGACTCCGCCGATGTCGTCCGGATCGCCGATACGCTTCAGCGGCGAGTTGGTGAGCCGCTTCTCGAGGTTGGCCTTGTCCTCCCAGAGCGCCCGCGCGAAGTCGGTTTTCACGAGACCCGGCGCAATGGCATTGACGCGCACGTTCTGCGGCCCAAGTTCGACGGCGAGCGAACGCGCAAGCCCGAAGTCTGCGGCCTTCGACACAGCGTAGGCACCGAGCTTCGCCGAGCCCTTGAGGCCGCCGATGGAGGAAACGATGGTGATCGTGCCGCCGCCCCGTTCCGCCATGCCGGGCGCCGCCAGATTGGCGAGCCACAGGTTGGAGCGGATGTTGCTCTCCATGATCTTGTCCCACTGGTCGTCCGAGATGCCGGACAGCGGGCCGAAGTAGGGATTGACGGCAGCGTTGCAGACGAGAGCGTCGACCTTGCCGTACTTGGCGACGGCCCCCTTGATGAGGCCTTCGCAATCTTCCTTGCGACCAATGTGGCAGGGGATCACGGTGGCGTCCCCGCCGGCTTTCCGGATACCGTCAGCGACCTCCTCGCAGGCGTCGGCCTTGCGGCTCGAAACGACCACCTTCGCGCCCATGGCAGCCATGATCTCGGCGATCGAGCGACCGATACCTTTGCTCGAGCCGGTGATGACGGCGACCTGGCCGGTGAGATCGAACGGGTTCTTCATGGCGTGCCTCGCTCTGCGGTTGCAATCGAATGCGGGACGCCAAGGGTTGCGCGGCCTGCCCGTTTTGCCAAGCGCCTCGTTCTGGCTCCCGGCCCGACCGAAACGTCCCGGCCCGTCGCCTCAGGCTACTTGCAGGGCGTGTTGCAGGCGACTTCCTCGCGCTTCTCGAGCGTCCCCTTGAACAGCGCCACCCGCTCACGGAAGCACTTGGGGCCCTCCTGCACGACGCGCAGCACGACGCCCTTCTGCGGCATGGCCTCGCAGATCACCTTCATGCCGGCCGGCGCTCCCGGTGCCGGCGCCTGCGTCGGGACGACCGGCGCCCCGACTTGCGCGTTCGCGGTGCCGATCACGGCGTGCCACAGCGACGCCTGCCCGGGCTTCTGGAGCTGGTCGAAGCCAATCCATTCGTAGGCCGCCTTGCCGCCGGCCGTCGTGACCTTGATGGCGACGTCGCCTGTCTTGCCGCAGGCCCCGGCATCGACGCGTGTTCCCTGCGCCGTCGTGAGCGCCCGGTAATCGATCTTGCAATCGAAGTTGCGGACCCAGAGATCGTACTGCTTCAGGCGGTGCGAGACCTGATTGTAGGGAATGCCGTGCGCGTACGACTGATAGACCGTGATCGCCGTCGGAATGGCGCCACCCACCGCGGCGGTGATGGCGATGGCGCGGGCGACCAGGAGGGTCTTGGAGAGGGGCCCGCGCTTTGCGTCGTCCTGCATGGTGGCGTAGACGGCCTTGGGGGTGAGCTCGGACATCGCGACACTCCTCGGAATTGGTTCTGCTCGCTGTCGCGATTACCGTTCAAACGGGGCATTCCTGCGGCAACCCTGCCCATCCTGCACGCCATCTGTGCGTGAGACGGCAGGTTGCATTGCCGCCCGAAGTCCGTTCGGCTAACCAGTCGGGTCATGAGCAAGCCGAGCCAGACGCCCCCCGGAAAGCCCCTCCAGCCGCGCGCGCACACGATCCACGTGCGCGGCGCCCGAGAGCACAACCTCAAGAATGTGGATCTCGAGATCCCGCGCGACGCGCTGATCGTGTTCACGGGCCTATCGGGTTCCGGGAAATCCTCGCTCGCCTTCGACACCATCTACGCCGAAGGCCAGCGGCGCTACGTCGAGAGCCTGTCGGCCTACGCCCGCCAGTTCCTCGAGATGATGCAGAAGCCGGACGTCGACCACATCGACGGTCTCTCGCCGGCCATCTCGATCGAACAGAAGACGACCTCGAAGAACCCGCGCTCCACCGTCGGCACGGTGACCGAGATCTACGACTACCTGCGCCTGCTGTTCGCCCGCGTCGGCGTGCCTTATTCGCCCGCCACCGGCCTCCCCATCGAGAGCCAGACCGTCAGCCAGATGGTGGACAAGGTGCTGGCGCTGCCGGAGGGCAGCCGGCTGATGCTGATGGCCCCCGTCGTGCGCGGGAGGAAGGGCGAGTACCGCAAGGAACTCGTCGAGTGGCAGAAGAAGGGCTTCCAGCGCGTCAAGGTCAACGGCACGGTCTACGAAATCTCCGAGGCCCCGAAACTCGACAAGAAATTCAAGCACGACATCGACGTCGTCGTCGATCGGGTGGTCGTGCGCCCGGACATCGCCTCGCGCCTCGCCGACAGCTTCGAGACGGCGCTGGCACTTGCCGACGGCATCGCCATCGCCGAGCTGATCGACAAGCCGCTCAAGCCCCCTCACCCTAGCCCTCTCCCCAAGGGGAGAGGGGACGCACAAGCGGCCTCCACTTCTCCCTCTCCCCCGGGGGAGAGGGTCGGGGTGAGGGGGGGCGACGACGAGGGCGTCCTCCGCAACAAGAACGACACCCACGAGCGGATCGTCTTCTCGCAGCGCTTTGCGTGTCCGGTCTCGGGCTTCACCATCGAGGAGATCGAGCCGCGCATCTTCTCGTTCAACGCGCCGGCCGGCGCCTGCCCCAAGTGCGACGGCCTCGGCACCGAGATGCGCTTCGAGCCTGACCTCGTAGTGCCCGACCGCTCGCTATCGCTCGAGGACGGCGCCATCTGGCCGTGGGCGCGCACCGGCAACACCTCGCCCTACTATGAGCAGACGCTGCGTGCCATCTGCCGGCACTACAAGGTCTCGATGGCGACCCCGTTCGAGAAGCTGCCCGAAAAGGTGCAGGACGTTCTGCTTTATGGCTCGAAGGGCGAGGACATCGAGTTCGCCTACGAGGACGGCGTCCGCACCTACCGCACGGCGAAGTCGTTCGAGGGCATCATCGGCAACATCGAGCGGCGCTGGCGCGAAACGGACTCGGACTGGGTCCGCGAGGAGCTGTCGCGCTACCAGGGCGCGCACCCCTGCGAGGCCTGCGGCGGCCACCGCCTGAAGCCCCAGTCGCTGGCGGTGAAGATCGGCGGCCTGCACATCGGCGAGGTCGGCAGCATGTCGATCCGTGTGGCCAACGACTGGTTCCGCGACGTCCCCGCGACCTTCACACCGCAACAGACCGAGATCGCGACCCGCATCCTCAAGGAGATCCGCGAGCGCCTGCAGTTCCTCGTCGACGTCGGCCTCGACTATCTGACGCTGTCGCGCTCGTCCGGCACGCTGTCCGGCGGCGAGAGCCAGCGCATCCGCCTCGCGAGCCAGATCGGTTCCGGCCTGACGGGCGTGCTCTACGTGCTCGACGAGCCCTCGATCGGCCTCCACCAGCGCGATAACGCCCGCCTGCTGGTGACGCTGCGCCACCTCCGCGACCTCGGCAATACGGTGCTGGTCGTCGAGCACGACGAGGACGCGATCCTGACCGCCGATTACGTCGTGGACATCGGCCCCGGCGCGGGCGTCCACGGCGGCCAGGTCATCGCCAAGGGCACGCCGGCCGAAGTCATGGCCAACCCGGCCTCGCTGACCGGCGAATACCTGACGGGAAAGCGCCAGATCCCGCTGCCGAAAACACGCCGCAAGCCCGACCCCAAGCGCGCGCTGACCGTCGTCGGCGCCCGCGAGAACAACCTGCAGAACGTGACCGCATCCATCCCGCTCGGCGTGCTGACCTGCGTCACGGGCGTCTCCGGCGGCGGCAAGTCCACGTTCCTCATCGATACCGTCTACAAGGCCGTGGCGCGGAAGCTCTCGGGCGCGCGCGAAGCCCCCGGCCGCCACGACGCGCTGCACGGCCTCGAGCACCTCGACAAGGTGATCGACATAGACCAGAGCCCCATCGGCCGCACGCCGCGCTCGAACCCAGCCACCTATACGGGCGCCTTCACGCCGATCCGCGACTGGTTCGCCGGTCTGCCGCTCGCCAAGACGCGCGGCTACGGCCCCGGCCGCTTCTCGTTCAACGTCAAGGGCGGGCGCTGCGAGGCGTGCCAGGGCGACGGCGTCATCAAGATCGAGATGCACTTCCTGCCCGACGTCTACGTCACGTGCGACCAGTGCAAGGGCAAGCGCTACAATCGCGAGACGCTGGAGGTGACGTTCCGCGAGAAATCCATCGCCGACGTGCTCGACATGACGGTGGAGGAAGGCGTGTCGTTCTTCGCCGCCGTCCCCTCGATCCGCGACAAGCTGGAGACGCTGCACCGCGTCGGCCTCGGCTACGTCAAGATCGGCCAGCAGGCGACGACGCTTTCGGGCGGCGAGGCGCAGCGCATCAAGCTGGCGAAGGAGTTGTCACGCCGCGCCACGGGCCGCACGCTCTACATTCTCGACGAGCCGACGACGGGCCTCCATTTCCACGACGTGGCAAAATTATTGGAGGTGCTGCACGAACTCGCCGACGCCGGCAACACCATGGTCGTGATCGAGCACAACCTCGAGGTCATCAAGACGGCCGACTGGATCATCGACATGGGCCCCGAAGGCGGCGACGGCGGCGGCAAGGTGGTCGCCGAAGGCACCCCCGAGCAGGTCGCCGAAGTCCCCGCGAGCTACACCGGGCAGTTCCTGAAGGAACTGCTTGTCCGCCGAGGCGCGAGCACCGCCGCGCCCGCGCCGAAGGGCAAGGCGAAGCGCGGGAATGGCAGCGGGAAACGGGAGGCGGCGGAGTGAGGTGGGGTGGGACGAAGCCGGCCGGACATACAATGGTCACGGCCTCAATGTTGCGACACCTATTGACGCAAGAGATCGAATCGCTCTTCTTTGAGACAAAGTACTTGGAGCGAAGACCATGCGGAAGCAAGATGAGCTGATTTTCGAATTATTGAAATGGTTCGCCAACAAAGGCAACACACGACCAGTTCGCTCGAAGGACATTCAAATTATCGGATACAGTTCATCGGACATCGGATATCATCTTATTCTGATGGATGAATATGGACTCATCAACTGCGAGCGCATTGTTTCAAGAACAAGTGACCGAGTTATTGATGTCATTCCATTTTTCCTCAATGCGAAGGGACAGGATTGGCTAAAATTAATTGAAACTCCGAACCTGACGACCCGCCCGCGCATCGGTTTCATAGATTGGACACAACCAGCAGCATTGGCTGCATGACCTGAAAATGAGAGAGGCCTTCGGCCAATGAGGGGCTTCCAGCCCCTCAACCCCCCCGGCTAGGGGCCGGCCCTTGGACCCATCTTGTGGGCGCGCCACATCCATCCTCCCACTGCGTCCCCGGGCGAAGCGGCGGCCGCAGGTCGGCGCGGAGACCCGGGGTCGCTGGGGATCAGTCTGCCACATCATTCGCCAAGCGACCCCGGCTCTCGCCGGTCGCACCCGCGCCCGTCTCGGCCGGGGACGTAAGTGGAAAGGTTGGCGGCACTCGCGACACCCATCCGCAGCGCCAGCGCGCGCGGCTGAATGGGTCCTCGGGACAAGCCCGAGGATGACAGTGTTGGGTGCCCTGCCCATCCCTCACTGCGTGCTCGCAACGACGCGCCGCCGGCCCGCACCCTCACCTAGCCACGCTGAACTCGAGACCCAACGAACTGAATAATTTCGTCAGCTGAGATCGCGCCCGGCGGCGGTGCTTCGCCTTGATTGAGAGAAAGAATACGAATGTATGTATCCTGCCCAGGCCGGACAAAAGAATGCACCTGAGCTGGCGTGTAGTTCGTGTATGCAGTGTTGCCCACAAAACTGGTCCGAGCAGTGCCGCCAGTTACAACTTGCCCTTGAGAAGATGCGTCCGACGCAGAGACAACGAGAAAATGTGTAGCGCCATGCTGTTTGGTAGTCTCGGCCGCCTTTAGCATAGTGTAGTCGGCCACTTGAGTTTGACCTGTGTAGCCGTTGCCACGTGAGACGATGCGGAAGGTGTTGCTCGTCATTTGTTGGGCAGAGACCCCACCGGTAAAGCCCATGTCTTGATACTTCGTGGCGCATCCAGCAACAACAAAACAGATCATCAATAGTCCTAAGCGCATGATCGCCCCCCCCCAGAAACATCATGCGCAGCATGCCCGCGCAATGAAGGTCGAGCAACCACATCTGACACAAAGTCCACTACATCCATCCGCATCCGCGCCCGTCTCCGCCTGAGATGGAAGTGGTGGCTTCACGCAACAAAAAGACGGGTGGTTTGGCGGGTGTCCCGCCAATGGGGTTTGCGGATGCGGAGTGGGCATCAGAAGCACGTCAAAAGTTGCTAGCCCCGCTCGCGCCGGAGGCGCGACTGCGTCAACCCGCAGAACCAGCACACGCGGATACATGGGTCCTCGGGACAAGCCCGAGGATGACAGTGGTGGAGGCCGTGCCCATACCCCCAACTGCGTCCCCGGGCGAAGCGGCGGCCGGAGGCAGGCGCGGAGACCCGGGGTCGCTGGGGATCGGTCTGCCACATCACTCGCCAAGCGTCTCCGGCTCTACGCGCGTCGCGCTCCGGCCGGGGACGCAAGTGAAGGAGCCGTGCGAAACAAAAAGACGGGTGGTTTGGCGGGTGTCCCGCCAATGGGTTTTGCGGATGCGGAGTGGGCATCAGAAGCACGTTAAAAATGTTGCTAGCACCGCTCGCGCCAGCGGCGCGACTGTGCCCAACCGCAGCGCCAGCGCGATCGGATGAATGGGTCCTCGGGACAAGCCCGAGGATGACAACCGTGGGGGCCGTGCCCATCCCCTCCCCCTTGCGTCCCCGGGCGGAGCGACGGCCGCAGGCTGTCGCGGAGACCCGGGGTCTTCAACGGATCGGTCTGACACATCACTCACCAAGGGCCCCCGGCTCTCGCCGGTCGCTGACTTTTGGTGGCGCTCCGGTTGCCCACTGCGCAACCGCGCGTCTTTGGTTCGCGCTCCGGTTGCCCACTGCGCAACCGCGCGGCGCCATTCTGTTGGCGGATCGCCGGATTGCCGCTACCGTGTCCTCATTGAACGGCATATTCCAACAGAGTGGGGGACAAGCGGATCATGACGAAGCTGAGAAATTCAGCCATCGGCGCCATCCTCGTCGCGTGCGCGGCAACGTCGGCGCTCGCGCAATCGCAGCGAATCCCACCAGCCGACGTGACGCGCCCGGCAGGCAGCAAGGCGTTCACGGCCGACCCGGCCAAGCTGCTGGCGACCGGCACGAAGACGCACGGCGACAAGAGCCTCAGCCCGGCCGGCCGGTCCTGCAACACCTGCCACCTCGAAGCCGACAGCTACAATCCGACCTTCAAGAAGCCGTGGCCCCATTTCGTCGAGTCGGTGAAGGACAAGACGGGCCTCGACGCGATCACCGCCGAGGGCATGGTGCAGTTCTGCATGATCTCGGCCATGGGCACCCGCCCGCTACCCTGGGACAGCGAGGCGCTGGCCGCGCTCACGGCCTTCGTCCTCGACCGGCACAAGAAAGTGGTCGAGAAGTAGGCTCGGGACTGACAGTGAGGATCGGCGTGACGGCAGCAGAACCAGAGACGGGCGACAAAGGGACCAGCGGCGCGACCGTGGCGGACGAGGCCCTAGACGCCTTCGTCACGACGGCCGCCGACAGCGAATGGCGCAAGGTCGCGGTCTTCATCGCCCGCACGGTCGATACGGCGAAGGCGGCCGGCGTCACGGTGTCCGGC
>JBGSJD010000099.1:0-2190 GCA_041742195.1 Hyphomicrobiaceae bacterium | reverse complement strand
TCCGGACCGGCATCGAGGCGACCCCCGAGGCGATCCTCGCCGAAGCGCCGGACGCCATCATCCTCGCGACGGGCGCGACGCCCTATGCGCCGGAGTTGCCCGGCGACGGTTCGGTCCCCGTCCTGACAGCCGACGGTCCGGTCGACTTGACGGGGAAGCCCGGCCGCCGCGTCGTCATCATGGACGAGGACGGCTACTACTGGACCACGGCCGTCGCCGAAAGCGTGATGGCCCAGGGCCGCGAGGCGATCGTCGTCTCGCGCTTCTTCGAGGTCGCACGGGAACTGCCGATGGTCTCGCGCATCGCATTCCTGCGCGAATTGGACAAGAACGGCGGGCAGACCCGGCCCAACAGCTATGTGGCTGGCGCGTCGAACGGCGGCGTCGCTGTCCGTCACTACCTGACCGAGCGCGAGGACGTGGTCGATGACGTCGCTGCCGTGATCTGGATCGGTCCCGCCACCCCCAACTTCGAACTCGCCGAGAGCCTGCGCGTCGCCGGCTTCGAAGCCACGAACCTGAAGGTCGTCGGTGACGCGGTCCAGCCGCGCCGCCTCGCCCATGCCTTGAGCGAAGCCCATGCCGCCGCCCGCGCCATCGGCTCGCGCAACCGTCTTTGATCGAAAGCAACCGGCCCTGCGCCGCACGGGAGGAGCACCATGTCGAGCTTCGAGAAGTTGAGCATCGACGCCGATACGGCCCAGATCGCCATCACGGCGGCGGTCGCCAAGGCGAAGCAGCTCGGCCACAAGATGAGTATCGCCGTCGCCGACGAGGCCGGCATCCTGAAGGCATTCGTCCGCATGGACGGGGCCTCTGAAATGACGCTCCGCATCGCCCAGGACAAGGCCTACACGGCGGCCTGCCTCGGCCGCCCGACGCACGCGTTCTGGGATTTCGTCAAGAACGACCCGCCGCTGCTGCACGGCATCGTCAATTATCCACGCGTGGTCGTGTTCGGCGGCGGCTACCCGATCCTGGAAAACGGCCAGGTGATAGGCGCCATCGGCGTGTCGGGCGGCCACTACTCGGACGACATGGAAGTGGCGCGGGCCGGCCTTTCCGGCATGGGTGCGCCCGTCGGCTGACCGTCGCGGGCCCCTCAGCTCCGCCGCGAGAGCCCCGTCGCCGACTTGAATGCCGCGAGACCCGCCTCGTCGACGATGAACGGGAGCTGTATCCGCTCGCCCGTACGGAGGGTGAGGATAGCGCCCGCCGTCTCGTAGCCGTCGCGGTCGTAGGTGGTCTCGAGGTCCGCGCGGGCGATCTCGTCGGTCTCGATCAAAGTCTGTCGCGTGGCGAACGCATTGGCTTGCACGACGGCCACGGTCCGCTCGGCGCGATCGACGATCACGCCGACCGGGTCGCCCGGGTTGAACACGCTCCAGGCATAGACGCCGACGCAGACGATCATCGACGGGATCAAGAGCGCACTGACGATCACCGGCCCGTGGCGCAACATGCCGGGTTGCAGGAGCGCCATGCCGATGACGGCGCCGACGAGGCCCAGCATGAACGGCACGGCGGCATGCGCGATGCCGGCCTCCGGATTGACCTCACCGTTCGAAAGAACCAAGCGCTGGTCGTGAACTGCCTCACTCATGTCGGTCATGCCCTGCAATCGAGGTCTCAATGCCGATCATCTTGCCACGAACAGATTGACGGAAATTCTGTGAGACGACCGCCAATGGCGAGGGTTGCAGCAAGCTTTTGGTAACGATTGCCCCTGTCGCGAGACCGGGCAGCCTGCCGCAAGACTGGACTGGCCCGCCGAGGCCCATGCGCTACCATTGCGGCGTCGAACTTCATCCCGCTCCCCCCTCGAGGCTCCATCATGCAAGACGACGAGATGTTGCGACTGGCCCGGCGCGCCGGGCTCGAGCGCTATCTGGCGGATCACCCCGAGCAGCTTCGCGCAGCGCTCGCGTCGGCATCCGCGCTCCGCGACCGCCTGCCCCGGGATCTGTCCCCCGTCGAGGAGCCGGCCCACGTTTATCGCGCATCCGCCAGCAAGGAGCAGCCCCGATGACGGATCTCGCCTGGCTGTCCGTCCGCGAGACGGCGGAGCTGATCGGCGCGCGCAAGCTGTCGCCGGTCGAATTGACAGATTATCTGCTCCGCCGCATCGAACGCCTCGATCCCCGCTGGCACGCCTTCATCCGCGTCCTCCCCGAGCACGCGCGCGCCGCC
>JBGSJD010000098.1:0-2631 GCA_041742195.1 Hyphomicrobiaceae bacterium | reverse complement strand
CGCCGACGACGACGAGGCGGCCGCCGTCCGGGACGGGCGGCAGATGTTCGGCGAGGCAGCCGTCCGGATGAGCGGCATGGACGGCGGCCTCGTAGAGGTCCAAGAGAACCTGGCGCTTGTCCATCGTCGCTCACTCCTTCTCAAGCGCGTTCTCTGGCGCGTTCTCTGGCGCGTCATCTGGCCCGATCCGCGACAGACGCGCGGCGCTCGACGGCCCGGGGTCCGCAGCCTTGCCCAGCCCCACCAGCCACCTATAATCCGCGCTTTCGCAAAGGACGAGCCCAGGCATGCCGATGATCCCAGCTATCGACGCCGCGAGCCACCGCGTGATCGCGGGGCGCGCGGACAGAGGGCTCGTGATCCTCTGCGACCACGCGTCCAACGCGATGCCGGCCGA
The DNA here is from genome assembly GCA_041742195.1 of Hyphomicrobiaceae bacterium. Lineage (GTDB taxonomy): Bacteria > Pseudomonadota > Alphaproteobacteria > Rhizobiales > Hyphomicrobiaceae. Next base: position 2,234 of record JBGSJD010000098.1, on the reverse strand, counting down.
GTACGGAACGCTAGGGCTCGATCCGGCGCAGCTCAAGCGGCACATCGCCTACGACATCGGCGCCGAGGCGGTCACCGAGGGGCTTGCCGCGCGGCTCGGAGCGCCCGCCGTGCTCAGCCGGTTCTCGCGCCTGCTGATCGATCCCAATCGCGGGGACGACGATCCGACACTCATCATGCGCCTCTCGGACGGCGCCGTGGTGCCGGGCAACAGGACACTCGACGCGGCCGAGCGCGAGCGGCGGCTCGACAGGTTCTGGCGCCCCTACCATGCAGCCATCCGCGACGTGATCGACGACTGCCTCGCGGCAGGCGTGCCGCCCGCGATCCTCGCCATGCACAGCTTCACCGAGAGCTGGAAGGGGGTGCCACGGCCGTGGCACGTCGGCATCCTCTGGGAGGGCGACCCGCGGCTCGCGGTGCCGCTGATCGAGGCCTTCCGCGCCGAGGGGGATCTCATCGTCGGCGAGAACGAGCCCTACCCCGGCAGCTACGAAGGCGACTGCTGCTGGATGCATGGCGTCGAGCGAGGGCTCGCGTGGGCCATCATCGAGGTCCGGCAGGACCTGATCCGCGACCCGGAGGGCCAGGACCGGTGGGCGCAGCGGATCGGGCGCATCATTGACAGTCTGGCTTCGCGACCCGATCTCCATCTCGACGGCAGACCGCTGGCGCCGGCCAGCCAAAAAGGAGGCTGACACATGCCGCTGACCGACAAACTCGACGCGAAAACCCAGACGGAGCTCGAAGCCGCCGCGTTCCGGCGCCTCGTCGAGCACCTCCGGTCGCGCACGGACGTGCAGAACATCGATCTGATGAACCTGGCCGGCTTCTGCCGGAACTGTCTCTCGAACTGGTATCAGGACGCCGCCAATGCCGCCGGCACGCCGCTCGGCAAGGACGACGCTCGCGAAATCGTCTATGGAATGCCGTACAAGGACTGGCAGGCGAAGTATCAGACCGAGGCCTCGGCGGCCCAGAAGGCAGCGTTCGAAGTGAACAAGCCCAAGGACCACTGAGGCGCGCGCCACGCCTCGTCAGCCCTCAGTTCCGTGCCGCGTACCAACCGGGAGATCTCCCTGTGCGCTGCACGTACATGAGCGACCTTCATCTCGAGCACGACGATCTCAGCCTTTCGCTCCCGGGAGGCGACGTGCTGATCGTCGCGGGCGATACCTGCCAGGCGGCGGCACTCGACCCGCAAAGGACCGACCCCTTCGCCGCCACGCAGCGCGACCGGGTGAAGCGCTTCTTCGACCAGGCCTGCGCCCGATTCCGCCACGTGCTGGTCGTCGCTGGAAACCACGAGCACTACGACGGGCTCTTCGAGGACACCGTGCCGCTCCTACGCCGGCATCTGGCCGGGGTCCAGGTGCTCGACGACGAGGCGATCGAGATCGGCGGCGTCTCGTTCTTCGGGACGACGCTCTGGTCGGACTTCGAAGGCCGCAATGCGGACGCGATGGAACGAGCCCGACGCGGGAGCGGCGATTATGTCTTCATTCGCAGCACCGCGAAGGAGCCGGACCGGCGCGGGCGCCCGGGAAAAATCCTGCCGGCGGATACGCTTGCCCGCTTCGATGTCGCGATCGCCGCGCTGCAACGGCATTTCCGCGAACGTGCGACGCAGCAAACCGTCGTCATCACGCATCACGCTCCGAGCCAGAAGGGCGCCAATCCCGGCAACGCCGGCAACGGCCTCGATGGCGCCTACGCCAGCGCGCTCGATCTCATGATCGAGGAGGCGCAAGGGGTGCCCTTCTGGGTTCACGGCCATACGCATATCCGACGGAAGTACCAGATCGGCGCCACGACGGTGGCCGCCAACTGCCGGGGCCTCCTGAAGCGCGACCCCGGCGCGCGCACGTTCGTCGCGGATCGCTGGTTCGAGCTGTAGGTCGGATGCGGGATTGTCATTCGTCTGTCACGATCACGGCGCTAGGCACCACACCGGACGCGCGCAGCGAGGCAGGGCGAGGAGATCATGAGGCGGACTTCAGACGACAGGTCGTTCGATGTCGCCGTGGTGGGGGCGGGGATCGTCGGTCTTGCCCATGCGCTCGCCGCCGCGCGGATCGGCAAGCGGGTCGTCGTCATAGATCGAGACGCTGCCGCCAATGGCGCGTCGATCCGGAACTTCGGCTTCATCACCGTGACCGGCCAGCAGGCGGGCTCGTGCTGGCAGCGCGCCATGCGCTCGCGCGACGTGTGGGCCGAGGTGGCGCTGAAAGCCGG
>JBGSJD010000097.1:0-1955 GCA_041742195.1 Hyphomicrobiaceae bacterium | reverse complement strand
CTCGAGCGCGTAGACGACGCCGAGCGGCCCGTCGAGCCACCCCGCCTCGTTCTGGCTTTCGAGGTGCGAGCCGCCGAGGAGCCGCTTGCCGTTGCCCGGCGCGATCCCGAACACATTGCCGATGCCGTCGATCGTCACCGTATGCCCGATCGCCTCCAGCTCACCCTTGAGCCAGTTGAGCGAGTCGAGATGGGCTTTGCTGAGCGACGGCCGATGCACGCCGGTCTTGAAGGCACCCATGGTCCGGAGGTGATTGAGGTCCCTCAGAACCCGCTGTCCATCGGCTTTCGGCATGATTATTCCCGGCTCCGCTGCTGGCTTTTCGGCATTTCGTTCGTGAGCTCGTCGGCGGCATAGCTGCCGCCCTGGTAGGTGAGGTCGGCGGGATGCTTTCCGTCACGCGGCTCGTTGGCGAGCACCTCGGCGGCGAAGTCTTCGGCCCGCCCGGCAGGCCGGTATCCAAGCTCGATCGCGCGACTGTTGTCGTACCAGCTGCGCGCATTGTCGGACACACCGTAGAGCACCTCGTAGACCAGCCCCGGCCGCTCCAGGCCGATCTGGATCAATTGCACGAGATCCTCGGGCTTCAGCCAGATCGCGAGCCGCCGCTCGTCGATCGGCCGGTCAGCGACGTTGCCGATCCGGAGCGAGGTCACCCCGATCCCGTGCTTGTAGGCGTAGAGCGCACCGAGACCTTCCCCGAACACCTTCGACACGCCGTACCGGCTGTCGGGCCGCGGGATGACGTCGCGTCCGATCGTCGTCGTCCGCGGATAGAATCCGACCGCGTGGTTCGACGTTGCGAACACCACCCGCTTGACCTCGCATTTTCGCGCCGCCTCGAACAGATTGTAGCAGCCGATGATATTCGCCTCGAGGATCGTCTCCCACGGCGCCTCGGTGGAATACCCGCCGAGATGCACGATGCCGTCGACCCCCGCGCAGGCGGCTTCGATCTGCTCCGCCTTGGCGAGATCGGCGGCGATGAACGTCTCGTCGTCCTTGAGGTCGACGGGCGTTCTGACGTCTGAGAGGACGAGGCCCGGATAGATCGGCGGCAACAACCGCCTGAGCCACGTCGCGACACCGCCGGCGGCTCCTGTCAGCAAGATGCGCTTCATCGCTCACCTCCGAGGTTCGAGCCGCCGGCGCGTTCGACCGGCAGGCTGGCTCAGCGGCCGAGGCTGTAGAATTCGTCGTTCGGCCGCATGCTGGTGACGTTGGCGAGCCGGTTCGACAACGCGAAGAAGGCCGCGATGGACGCCATGTCCCACACGTCCTCCTTGCTGAACCCGTGCGCCTCGAGCGCCGCGATGTCCTCGTCGCCGACCGTGTTCGAGTGGAGCGCCACCTTCATCCCGAAATCCAGCATCGCGCGCTGCCGGGGCGTGATGTCGGCCTTCCGGTAGTTGACGGCGATCTGGTCGGCGATCTTCGGGTTCTTGGCCCGGATGCGCAGGATGGCGCCGTGCGCCATGACGCAATACTGGCACTGGTTGGCGGCGCTCGTTGCGACGACGATCATCTCCCGCTCGGCCTTGGTGAGCCCGCCCGGCTTGTCCATCAGCGCATCGTGATAGGCCATGAAGGCCCGGAATTCCTCCGGCCTGTGCGCCAGCACGAGGAACACGTTCGGAATGAATCCGGACTTCTCCTGCACCGTCTCGATCCGCTGTCGGACGTCGTCGGGCAGGTCCGCAAGCTTCGGCACGGGAAAGCGGCTGATGGCGGGGGCTGACATGGGGGCTCCTTGGTAGCGTCCCTCGAAGACTACCCCCCTCTCGCGACCTGTGCAGCCCTAAACCGACGGCTGCCTACCGCATGCCGCGCCGAACGTCGCGCATCATGCGCAGGATTTCCTCGCGCGCCTCGGGTGGCAGCTCGACACGTCCACCGCCGTCGGTCTTGAGCCGCTGCAGCTGGCCGGCGATCTCGCGCGCCGCGCCTTGCAGCGC
>JBGSJD010000096.1:0-4270 GCA_041742195.1 Hyphomicrobiaceae bacterium | reverse complement strand
CGGGCGCGCACCGGGCAACCGGATGCCGACGGCGAGCCCTGTCCCGACGGCCGCCGCGCCGACCAGCAGCCTCCGGCGATCGATCTGAACCGTTGCCATGTCCTCGGCCCTCCTGGTTCAGGCTTTCGCGGCGGCATGGATGGCGGCGCGCACCTGCTGGTACGTGCCGCACCGGCAGATATTCGTCATCGCCGCGTCGATATCGGCGTCACTGGGTTGGGGAATTCGGCGCAGCAACGCCGCAGCGGCCATGATCATGCCGGTCTGGCAGTAGCCGCACTGGGGCACGTCGTGATCGATCCAGGCCTGTTGCAGGGCGTGCAATCGGCCGTTCTCGCCGAGCCCCTCGATGGTCACGATGCCCTTGCCGACGGCATCCACCGCCAGCATGACGCACGACCGCACCGCCTCGCCATCGACGAGAACCGTGCAGGCCCCGCACTGTCCGATGCCGCAGCCGTATTTAGCGCCGGTCAGGCCCGCGCCGTCCCTGAGGGCCCAGAGCAATGGCGTATCCTCGGCGACATCGAGGTCGTACGCCCGACCGTTGATCGTCAGTTTCGGCATCGCTTCGCCCACGCGCTACAGCCGATCGCCGAGCGGATCGGCAATCCCGTCTTCTAGCACATATGTACGCTTCGCCGGATTTCCAACGCCCCGTCGTGCGGCAGGCGTCGGTGACGGCGCCGATCGTCTAGCGGGCGCACGCGCCACCACGCGCCGTCAACCCCTCCACTTCGGCGACCGAGAACCCGAAATCCGCGAGCACCGTGCCCGTGTGCTCCCCGACCAGAGGCGCCCGCCGCCGCACCCCGCCGGGGGTCTCCGTCATCTTGATCGCGGTATCGGCGATCACCAGCGGATGCTCGGGAACGCCGGGGAGGTCAACCGTCGCCAGCATGCGCCGGCTGGCGGTGTGCCCGTCGGCAAAGATTTCATCGACGCGCAGCACCGGCCCGAACGGAACCTTGCCGCCGAGGTCGGCCGCGATCTCGGCCTTGGTCCTGACCGACGTCCAGGCGCTGACCGCCCCTTCGACCTCTGCGCGCCGCGCTAGACGGTCGGGCGTGAGCGTGTAGCGCCCATCGTCGGCGAGGTCCTGGCGTCCCATGCAGCGCGCCAGAAGCCGCCAGAAATCGTCGTGCGGGCACCCGATGGCCACCCATCCGTCCTTGGCCGGAAAGAGACCGTAGGGGCAGAGCAGCGGATGGCTGTTGCCCTCCGGTCCCGGCACCGTGCCGTCGATCCCGTGCTGGAACACGATCCGCTCGCAAAGCGCTAGCACCCCGTCCACCATCGCCACGTCGACGAACTGCCCGCGGCCCGTTCGCTGGGCGCGGAACAGCGCCGAGACGAGCCCGAACGCACATTGCATCGCCGGCACGATATCGCCGACACCGGGCCCGATCTTGGTCGGCTGCCCGCCGGCCTCGGTGGACGTGATCCCCATGATGCCGCCCATGGCCTGCGCCACCACGTCGTAGGCCGGCCAGTCGCCGTAGGGGCTCTTTCCGGTGCGACTGTCGCCGAAGCCGCGAATGGCGCCGTAAACGAGGCGTGGATTGATCTCCGCCAGCGTCTCGTAGCCGAGGCCCAGCCGCTCCATGACGCCGGCCCGGAAATTCTCGATCACGATGTCGGCCTTCGCGACCAGCCGCTTGATCACGTCCCGCCCCGCCTCGGACTTGAGATCGACGACGATCCCGTCCTTGTTGCGGTTCGTGGATGCGAAATACCCGCCATAGCCACCGTCCGGCATGGTGAGCTGCCCCGGCCGGAACGGCCCGAACTTCCGCGTCTGGTCACCCCCGGGCGGCTCCACCTTGATCACCCGCGCACCCTGGTCTGCCAGCATCATGGCGGCGAACGGCCCGGACAGCATCTGCGTGAAGTCGATCACCACCACGCCGTCGAGCGCGCCCGTAACACTACCGTCGGCCATCCCTGCCCGCTCCATGTCCGTCCTGCCGTTGAGGCCGCACCCGTTCGCCCTGGCGGCGCAACCGGCTCCGCGCGGCCAATTAGGGTCGCCCGGCCGTGGCCCGTCAAGGAATTGGCTCGGCCGCCGACTGCGCAGCGTTCACTAAATCTAAGGGATGCGCCTGCACGTGCGACATTCAGGCTTGCAACTTCACCCGATCACCCTCATGTTCATTTGATCTGCCGGGAGGCAAGAGGAGGAAAATATGAAGCGTATTCTTATGTTTATCGCCATGGCATTTGGACTTGCCCTGTCGACCGCAGGCCTGTCGTCACAAGCTGACGCAGCCAGCGCCGGCGCTCTCGCAGCCGCGAAGCCCGCCATCGAGGCCACCACCGCGGCCGAGACGGTCCACTATCGCCATCGCCGTCACTATCGCCCGCACGCCTACTACGGCTACGGCGTGCCGCGCGTCTACGGCTACTACGGCGCCCCGCGTCGCTACTACAAGAAGCGCCGCCACTACTACGGCTACGGCTATCGCCCGCATCGCCACTACCGCCACCGCCACTATCGCCGCTGGTAATCGCGGGCTCGGACGGACGGGTCAGATGACCTCGTCCGTCTTGTCGTCGGTTTCACCGAACCGACGCAGCGTAGCGGGCTTGGTGCCGGCGTAGAGCCGCTCCAGGCCCGGTGCGATTTTCGCGTTCTCGCGCTCGAACAGCGAGCGGCCCTCGAGATCGCTCTCGACGATGAATGGCCCGAAGCGCTCGACATCGAGCACCCAGATGGCCTGCGCGATCCCCACTTCCTCGAGCCAGTGGGCCGCGACCACCTTCTTGATACCGCGCCCCAGCAGCGCCCCCGTGCCGTACCCGACGGTGGTCAGATAGATGGCGCCGTGCGGCACGAAGCTCGACTTGTAGATGTCGCTCGACATCCCGCCCTTGCCGATGATGACGTTGCAGCCCGACCGCTCGAGCCAGCCGTCGATCCATTTCGCGAACCGGAACGACGCCGTTGCGGTCACCGCCCCCACGGTCAGTTCGCCGTTGGGCCCGACCGAGGCCGCGGGCGAGCAGTGGAAGCTCGCCGAACCGATGGCGTCGGGCACGTTGCAGCGCTCCTCGACGGCGCGCTTGTAGACGCCCTCGCGCGCCGTATGCACCCGCCCGCTGAGGTAGACGATGGTGCCGATCTCGAGCTTGGCGAGATCCTCCCGGGTCGCCGGCAGAGCAAGGTCGACGGTCTTGAGCGCAGCCATGATCAGGATCTCACTCGGAATTCGGGGATATCTTGCGCCTTGGGCAAACGTACCCGGCGCCAAGATCGAGCGTCATCGCCCGCAGGCTACGCGGACCACCGGCCGCGGACAATACGTTGCCGCTCGGCCATCACCGATCGCCCCGGCACCTCTCGAGGCTCGCGACGAGGACGGTCTCGTCGAGCATCCCCTGCCTCGCAATGAAGACCAGTTGCGTCGGCGGTCCTTGTCCCCCGCCATCCGGCGCCCGCCCGATCGTCGCACGGCGCCCGACGAGTTGAAACAGCATCCGTTCGGCCGGCCGTTCGGCGAAGGTGACGAACCCCTTCGCCCGCACCAGGGCACTCCCATAGCGGCCGATCACGGCCTGAAACGCCCCCAACGCCAGCGGCACGTCCGAGGTCCAAGCGACGGTCGTAAAAGCGTGCGATGGCCCGCCGGACGCCAATCCGGGAGGCGGTCGCGCCCGGCTGGGCTCGCCGGAGAACAACAGCTCGGAGGGAAGTCGGCCATCCACCATGGCGTGGATCGCGTGCTCCGGCACGTGCCGCCGGATCGTGGCTCTCACGCGTGTGATCTCGTCCGCCCCGACGCGGTCCGTCTTGCTCAACGCGACGAAGTCGGCCGCCACCACTTGCGCTTGCCAGAGCCCGTCCACGGCCAGCGCCGGCCGCTCGGCGAGCGCCTCTGCGTCGACGACCGATATGACGGTCTCGAGCGCCGCCTCCCTCCAGATGACGGGATCGAGCAGCGTCCGCACGATCTCGGCCGGATTGGACACCCCGCTCGCCTCGATGACGATGCCGTCGGGTGGCGGATCGCGCCTGAGGATCGTGCTCAGCGTAGCAAGCAGATCACCGAGCAGGCTGCAACAGACACAGCCGTTCTTCAGGTTGATCACGTCGTCCGAGACGCTGGCGAGCAGCGCCGCATCGATGTTGATCGCGCCGAAGTCGTTGACGACGGCGGCGATGCGCCGGCCGTTCGGCTCACTGAGCAGCCGGTTGATCAGCGTCGTCTTGCCTGCCCCGAGAGCGCCCGCGATCAGCAGGATCGGCGTCGCCATCAGCGCGCCTCGCGCC
>JBGSJD010000095.1:0-2150 GCA_041742195.1 Hyphomicrobiaceae bacterium | reverse complement strand
ATCAGGGCCAGCACCACGATGGGGCGGCCGGCCTTGGCCCTTCGGATGGGTGTCGGCGGGGTCGCGGGTAAGTCGTCGAAGGAAAGTTCAGGCCGTCGCGAAGGCTTGACGGTCGGGATCGGCGACGCGATGGGCGCCGAGGCTCCGTTGCGCCCATTGCCACTCGGCGCGGCGATGGCGGCCACGGTCGCGCCCGTTCGGCCGCTTGTTCCGAGAAGCATCCGGCGCCACTCGGTAACCGACTGGGGGCGCGCCGACGCCTCCACCGTCATGGCCGCCGAAATGGCGTCGAGAAAGCCCTTGCGCCAGGGGCCAGAGTCGCTCGCTGGCATGGCCATGTCCTCGCCGAGGTCGCGCGAGAGGGCGTCCGGCGGCGACTTTCCCGTCACCAGAAAATAAAGTGTCGCGCCGAGGGCGTAGATATCGCTCCAGGCCCCCTGCCGATCGAGATCGACGGCGTACTGTTCCTTCGGCGAATAGCCGGGCGTCACAATGGCGTGGACGGTCCGCGATTGCGCCGAGAGCGCCTGACGTGCGGCGCCGAAATCGATCAGCACCGGCGCGTCGCCGTCGCGCATGATCACATTGGCGGGCTTGATGTCCCGATGCAGGATGCCGGCAGCGTGAACCGCCTCGACGGCCTCGATGAGATCGCTGGCGATCCGGTCGAGTTCCTTCTGGGTGGGTGTCCGATGCAGCCGGTTCCGCCACTCCGCCAGGTTCGGGCCCATCTCGAAGTCGAGCACCATGTAGGCCGTGTTGTTGGCCTCGAACAGGCGCGAGACGCGGACGATGCTCGGGTGCCGGAAACGCGCCAAGGTGCGGGCTTCCTCGAGGAACTTGGCCCGTCCCCAGGCCAGGACGCCTTCCTCGCGGGACGAGCGGGCTACGACGGTCGAGCCGCGCTCGCGGAGTGCGAGGTCGGTCGGGAAGTACTCCTTCACGGCAACGGGCTGGCCGAGACGCAGGTCGTCGGCCTTGTAGGTGAGGCCGAAGCCGCCCTGTCCGAGCACACCCGTGATGCGGTAGTCGCTCGCAAGCACGAAGCCCACGGGCAGGGCCTGCCGGTAATCAGACACGCGCGCCTCCCGCTCCGGAATGGACCTGTCCCGAGAATTGAACGTGGATGAATTGAGCCGGCCATGCAAGGCACACGATGGTCTCAAAATGCGGTGAACGGGGCGTGCTTGCAATCCGTCCGGAAGCGGCGTCGACTGTCGGCAACACCGCCGTTCCGAGGGAGCCCCAATCCATGACGTCACGCTGGACGAGCCGCCGCCAACGCTTTCGCCGGGTCATCGCGGGTGATGCCTGCATCCACCCGGCCTCCGTGCACGACCCCATTTCCGGGCGGATCGCCCACGACATCGGCTTCGAAGTCGGCATGTTCGCCGGCTCGACGGCCTCATTGACGGTGCTCGGAGCACCCGATCTCATCACGCTGACGCTGAGCGAGTTCGCGGAGCAGGCGCACCGGATCATGCGCGCGCTCGATCTTTCGCTGATGTGTGATGCCGACCATGGCTACGGCAACGCGCTCTCGGTGATGCGAACGGTCGAAGAACTGGAAGCGGCCGGCGTGGCGGGACTTTCGATCGAGGATACGGATCTGCCGCAGCCGTTCGGCCTCGGTGCCAGGCAGCGCATGCTGTCGGTCGAGGAAGGCGTCGGCAAGATGAAGGCCGCCATCGCCGGCCGGGCCGATCCCGACCTCGTCATCGCGGGGCGCACCAGCGCGCCGGCCATTGCGGGGATCGACGAGACCATCGTCCGGGCGAAGGCTTATGCGGCTGCCGGGGTGGATGCGATCTTCCTCGTCGGGATCAAGTCGCGGGACGAACTCGACGCCGTCATGGCTGCCCGGATCGGCAAGCCGTTGATCCTCGGCCATACCCCGCCCGCGATCGCGGACAAGGCGTATCTCGCGTCGCGCGGGGTTCGTGTCGCCTTGCAAGGCCATCAGCAGTTCGCGGCCGCCGCGCAGGCGATCCACGACACCCTCAAGGCGTTGCGTGACGGTGTGGCGCCCGCCGATCTCAAAGGCGTCGCCTCGGCCGAGACGATGCGCCGGCTCACGAGAGCGGACGACTACGATCGCATGAGCCGCGACTGGCTCGGTGGGTGAGTGCGGGCTGTGGCGGCGGCGGCTT
>JBGSJD010000094.1:0-3781 GCA_041742195.1 Hyphomicrobiaceae bacterium | reverse complement strand
GGAACCGCAATGCATAGGCTCGAATTGCTCGAAGAGCTACTGAAGCTGACTGTCATCCAGCTTCGCCAAAGCCAAAATGAATACCTCAAATACTATGAGCGGCACGGACATCTTTTTGTTTGCGACGGCGAAGGGCAAGTGTGGCCGGCCGGCGGCTCCTTGGCGGGGCGGCGAGTTGCCGCGTCGGCGGAACACGGTATAGAAGCAGGCAGCCAGAGCCGCAATGCCAGGGGCATCCGCCCGAGAAAGGTTCGACATGCAGAAGTTCACGACGCTGAAGGGCGTGGCCGCGCCGCTCAACATGATCAACGTCGATACCGACATGATCATCCCGAAGAACTACCTGAAGACGATCAAGCGGACCGGCCTCGGCAAGCACCTGTTCGCGGAGATGCGCTTCGACGAGCAGGGCCGGGAGAAGCCGGACTTCGTGCTCAACAAGGGGCCCTACCGGGGTGCGACGATCCTCGTCGCCGGCCAGAACTTCGGCTGTGGATCGAGCCGCGAGCACGCGCCGTGGGCGCTCCTCGACTTCGGCATCCGCTGCGTCATCGCGCCGTCGTTCGCGGACATCTTCTTCAACAACACGTTCAAGAACGGCATCCTGCCGATCGCGCTGCCGGAAGCGCGCGTCAACGAGCTCTTGCGCTTCCTGCTCGAGTTGCCGGGCGCCGAGATCACCATCGACCTGCCCGGTCAGACGGTGACGGGCCCCGACGGCAAGGTCGATACGTTCGAGATCGACGCCTTCCGCAAGCACTGCATGATCAACGGCCTCGACGAGATCGGCCTGACGCTCGAGAAGGCAGCGGCCATCTCGGCGTTCGAGCAGGCCGCGAAGTCGTCGCGGCCGTGGGCCTAAGACCCGATATCGTCGCCCGGCTGGCGGCTTTCTTCAGAAGCCGCCGCGCAACGGCCTGAAGAAGTCCGCCACGTCGCGCGCCAGCGCATCCGGCTGCTCCATGGCCGCGAAGTGCCCGCCGCGCGGCATCACCGTCCAGTGGCGCAGATCCGAATACGACCGCGCCGCGATCGACCGGGGCGGACGGCGGATCTCGCGCGGGAAGGCGGCATAGCCCGTCGGTACGTCCACCATGCGGCCAGCCGGGATCGGCCATGGACCGTGCAGGCGGTCGTAGTAGGGCCAGAACGACGAGCCGATGGCGCCGGTGAACCAATAGAGCGAGATGTTCGCCAGCAGCCGGTCGCGGGACACCACCGTCTCGACGTCGCCGTCGTGGTCGGTCCAGATGTGGAACTTCTCAGCGATCCAGGCGGCGAGACCGGCTGGCGAATCGGTGAGGCCGTAGGCCAGCGTCTGCGGGCGCGTTCCCTGGATCGCGATATAGCCCGTCTCCTCCTTTGCCCACTGCCGGATCTCGTCGAGGTAGCGCGCTTCCTCCGGCGTCGGCTCGGCCGGCGGCGGCAGGGTCGGATCGATCGAGAGCATGTTGAGGTGGATCCCGGCCAGCTTGTCGGGATGGCGCACGCCGAGCGACGAACAGGTGAACGCGCCCCAGTCGCCGCCCTGCGCCGCAAACCTCCGATAGCCGAGGACGTCGTGCATCAGGCTCGCCATCAGATCGGCGATGGCCGCGATGCCGAAGCGCTTCTGGCCCGGCGTGAACGAGAGCCCGTAGCCCGGCAGTGACGGCGCCACGACCGTGAAGGCGTCCTCGGTCTTTCCCCCAAAACGCGCCGGGTCGGTCAGCCGCGGGATCAGATCCATGAACTCGAACACCGATCCCGGCCAGCCGTGCAGCAACAGCAGCGGCTTCGGGGCCGGCCCGCGGCCCTCGACGTGAAGATAGTGCACGTCGATGCCGTGGAGCGGCACCTTGAACTGCGGAAACGCATTCAGCGTCGCTTCCTCGGCCCGCCAGTCGAACCCGTCACGCCAGTACCCGACGAGGCGTCGGAGATAGTCCACGTCGGTGCCATAGGCCCACGGGGCGTCCGGGGACTGATCGGGGAAGCGGGTGCGGGCGAGGCGCGATTTCAGATCGGCAATGTCCGCGTCCGGCACGGCGAGCGAGAACGGCGTCGGATGGCTCGGCATGATGGCAACCCCTGTCGCTTCATCGCATTCCGGAAAGGTGGCGCCCAGCTTGCGAGACCTGGAGCGGGGGCGCAACCCAAAGCCGGCGCGTCGGCGAACGCAATTCTTTCGACGCACACATTCCGAAGCTCGGAGCCGATCGCGAAACTCATAATCCTACGGAACAGCCCAATGAACTCCAACTCTCAGAAACTCAGCACTTTTTGAGGCGTAATCTGACATTCCGTCATTTGATCATGACTGCAAATCAGTTTAGTTCATGTGCATATGTTTCGTGACTGTGTGAGCGTCGAAACCTCGAGGCGAGGCGATGCCGACAGCGCAATACGGACCCACCCGTTCGACCGCACGAAGTCCCCGGCTGGCGACTGTCCTTCGAAGCGCCCTCGTCGGTCTGTTTTCCGCGCTCGCGGTGCTGACCGGTGGCGCCACCGCAGCACTCGCGCTCTGCCAGACCCAATCCGTCGCCAACCCGGTCACCGTCACGTTCAATGCCTCCACCCAGGCCGTGACCGTGTCGGCGAAAGTCACGCGGACCGGCCTCATTCCGCCACCGCCGCCGTCGCCCAACTTCTGCCCGGCCGGCCAGAACGTCAACGTCAGCAACGTTACGTTCACGTCGCCGGCCTTCACGGGGCCGGTGTCCGGCAACCTGCCGACGGGTGGCGTCGCCGGCGTTCATTCGGCCATCGCCACGATCGCCGCCGGCATGGCCGCGGGGACCTATCCACTCGTCGCGCACTACAATGGCTCCACCAACAACGAGCCGAGCGGTGGCGCGCTCGAGATCGCCTCGACGATCACCATCCAGCCGGCTGCTTCCACTACGGTGCTGTCGTCGGCGACACCCAACCCCACCGTATTCGGAACGGCTGTCGCGCTCACCGCCACGCTGACGTCGCCCGCGGGGACGCCCGGTGGCTCGGTATCGTTCTTCAATGGCGCAACGCTGCTCGGCACGACGACCGCCGCGGGGGGCGTCGCGTCACTCCCGGTTTCGTCGCTTGCCGTCGGGACGCATGCCGCCATCACGGCGGTCTATGCCGGTGACGGGAACTTCACGGGCTCCACATCGCCCGCGATCAGCCGCACGGTCACCGTCGCGCCGCAGACGGTCAGCTTCACCAATCCGGGTCCGCAAACGTTCGCGCCGGCCGGAACAGTCGTGTTGACCGCGACGGCCACGTCGGGCCTCACGGTCGCGTTCTCCAGCACGACGCCCGCCGTCTGCACCGTCGCCGGCTCGACCGTCACCATGGTCTCGGCCGGCACCTGCTCGATCACCGCGAGCCAGAACGGCGACAGCAATTTCGCTGCTGCACCCGACGTGGTGCAGAGCTTCGCCATCGGGCTCGCGCCGCAAACGGTCAGCTTCACCAACCCGGGTCCGCAAACGTTCGCGCCGGCCGGAACAGTCGCGTTGACCGCGACCGCCACGTCCGGCCTCACGGTCGCGTTCGCCAGCACGACGCCCGCCGTCTGCACCGTCGCCGGCTCGACCGTCACCATGGTCTCGGCCGGCACCTGCTCGATCACCGCGAGCCAGACCGGCGACAGCAATTTCGCTGCGGCATCCGACGTCGTGCAGAGCTTCGCCATCAATCCCATCGGGACGACGATCACGCTCGTGTCCTCGCCCAATCCGAGCCAGGTGGGCCAGGCCGTGACGCTGACGGCCACGATCGCGCCCACGACGGCGACCGGTCTCGTCACCTTCCGCGC
>JBGSJD010000093.1:0-2830 GCA_041742195.1 Hyphomicrobiaceae bacterium | reverse complement strand
GCGGCGACCCAGATGGCGGGCGACGGCTACACCGAGCTGGCGTCCCTGTCGGGCGTCGGCACCGTCGCGACCGACGCCCTGGTCGACTTCTTCCGCGAGCCCCACAATCGCGAGGTGCTCGAAGCCCTCCTCGCCGAGATCGAGATCCTGCCGTTCGAGCGCCCGGCCGCCACCCAGTCGCCCGTCACGGGCAAGACCGTCGTGTTCACCGGCACCCTCGAGCGCCTCAATCGCAACGAGGCCAAGGCGCAGGCCGAACGCCTCGGCGCCAAGGTCGCGGGCTCCGTGTCGAAGAAGACGGATTACGTCGTCGCCGGCGCCGACGCGGGCTCGAAGCTCACAAAGGCCCGCGAACTCGGCGTCAGCGTCCTGACCGAGGACGAATGGCTGGCGCTGATCGCTGGCTGAGCCGACCCGCCGGAGCCATCAGCGCGCATCCTCGGCCGGCATCACGTCGCCATAGACGAACCCGTCGCGCTCGACGACCTCGCCCGACCGGATCGCGATCGGCGCACGGAACATCGGCCCTGCGTGCGCGAACGTGTGGAACTCGCCGTTCTCGCCGCACGGATCGACGCCGGCCGGCAACGCGGCGATGAAATCGGCATCGAACGCCCGCCCGATGAGGCTCCGGCCGAGCGTCCGCGGATCGAGGCAGACGATGCGCGCCTCGAGCCCGACCCGGATCATCTCCCGGGCGAGGTCCGCCGTGTTCCGCCCCCAGAGCGGAAACATCGGTGTGATGCCCGTCCCGGCCATTCTGGCCTCGCGGTAGGCGCGGACGTCCTCGAGAAAGAGGTCGCCGAACGCCATCGCCTCGACCCCGTCGTCCCGCGCCTTCTGCACGAACGCTTCCATGCGCGCCTCGTAGACGTCGTTGGGGCACGGGAACGGGATCCCCACCACATGCAGTGGCAGGCCGGCGGCCTCGGCCTGCGCCTCAAGCAGTGACCGTCGCACGCCATGCATCGCGACCCGGTCGAACGCCTCGTTGACGGAGGTCAGCAGGCCCACGACCTCGACCCCGGGCGTCTGCCGAAGCACGTGCAGCGCGAACGCGCAGTCTTTCCCGCTCGACCAGCTCAGCAGCGTTTTCATGGCTGTCCTCTCGCTTCCCGCCAGTCGCTGATCAGGCGGGCAATGGCATCGACCCCGTCGGTGAGTGCCGCCGGCCCGGGCTGCAGGATGAGCGGCGACTTGATTTCGTGGAGCCGGCCCTCGCGCACTGCGGGAATGTCGCCGTATCCCGGCCGCGCGGCGAATTTCTCCGGCCGGAACTTCTTCCCGCACCACGAGCCGATGACGATGTCGGGCCGCGCCGCGACGACCGCCTCCGGGACGATGATCCGGTCCTTGGCGGCCTTCCGGTCGGCGAGCCCGCCGAACACGTCCTCGCCGCCCGCAATCCCGATCAGCTCCGACACCCAGCCGATACCCGTGATCATGGGCTCGTCCCATTCCTCGAAATAGACACGCGGCCTGGTGCCGTGGGCGGCGGTCGCATCCCGCATCGCCGCGATCCGTCCGGCGAGTTGGTCGGCGAGCAGGTCCCCCTTCTCCGGCACGCCAGCGAGCGCGCCGACGGTGCGGATCATGTCGAGAATGCCGCCAACCGTCCGCTGGTTGAAGCAATGCACCGCCACGCCGGCCCGGACGAGATCGGCGACGACGGTGGCCTGGATGTCCGAGAACGCCAGTACGAGATCAGGCTCAAGGGCGAGGATCTTCGGCATGTCGGCGCTGATGAAGGCCGAAACGCGCGGCTTCTCGCGCCGCACCCGCGCCGGCCGCACGGCATACCCGGACACGCCGACGATCCGGTCCTCTTCGCCGATCAGATACAGCGTCTCGACGGTCTCTTCTGTCAGGCACACGATGCGGCGCGGCGGAAAGGCCATCGTCGAGGCTCCGGTATCGATTGGTCGCAGCGGATCAGTACTCGGCCTTGAGGCGTGCCTGCCCGGTGCCGCCGTCGCGGACTTCGGCCGTCGCCGCCGCCAGATCGGCGAGGTATCCGTCCATCGACGGCACGTGCAGGAGCGACATCATTCGATGCAGTCCCTTGGGCCGCTGCGTCAGGCCCGGCACCCAGCCGCGCGCCGCCATCAGCTCCGCGACCCGGAACACGTCGAAACCGCTCGCCCCGACCGCGACGATCGAGAGGTGCGGCTCGCCGATGACATGCAGGCCCGGAATGGCGGCGACCCCGGCCCGATACCGCTCGATCGACGTCATGAGTTCGTCCGCGAGCTGCCGGTATCCTGCCCGTCCCAGATGCTTGAGCACGGCCCACGCGCCGGCGACCGCCCCGCCGGGGCGCGTGCCGACGATCGTGCTCGTCGCGAACCGGCCGTTCGGCCAGACGTCGGCGTCGAAGCCGTGATGCATGGCCTCGGCGGCGCTGCGATAGAAGACCGTCGAGGCGGGCTTCGGTGTGTAGCCGAACTTGTGCAGGTCCGCGGACAGTGACCGAACGCCCGGGAGATGCATCTCGAACGCCGGCACGGGCCGCCCGGTATCGCGCACGAACGGCGCCAGATAACCCCCGACGCACGCGTCCACGTGCAGCCACAGCCCGCGAGACAGCGCCAGCTCGGAAAGCTCTTCGATCGGATCCATGATGCCGAACGGAAAGCACGGCGCCGAGCCCGCGATCAGGATCGTGTCGCGATCCGTGGCAGCCGCCATGGCGGCCGGATCGGCGCGATAGTCGGCAGCAGCGGGAACGCGGCGCACGTCGAGATCCATCAGCCGCGCGGCCTTGTCGAAGGCCGGATGCGCGGTGTCCGCCAGCACGAGGTTACCGCGATGGCTAGCGTTTCCGGTGGCG
>JBGSJD010000092.1:0-7394 GCA_041742195.1 Hyphomicrobiaceae bacterium | reverse complement strand
GCGGCCACGGGCTCGCTCGTCGAAGTGGTGGCAAGGGGCGAGACCGGCGCCGAGGTCATGCAATTGCTGATCGGCGACAGCGTGGCCGCGGTGTTCGAGAACGTCGCCGCCGGTGGTGCGACGTACGCGTTTCGGGCCGCGGGACCGGTTTCGCCGGGCGACGTCCGCATCGCGTTCATCAACGATCGCTACGAGCCGGCCGCCGGCATCGACTACAATCTCATCGTCGACAAGATCCGGATCGACGGCGTGAGCTACGAGACGGAAGCCGCCAACGTCTACTCGACGGGCTCGTGGCTGGCCGAGGACGGTATCGTCGCCGGTTTCGGTCGCGGCGACACGCTCGCCACCAACGGCTACTTCCAGTACGCGGACACCCCCGTCGAGGACGGCTCGACGCTCGCCATCTTCGCCCGCGGCGAACGCGGGGAAGAGACCATGCAGCTGGTCATCGACGGCGAGACGGTGGCGACGTACCTCGACGTGGCTGCCGGCGGGCAGGTGATCGTCTACAACAGCCCGACGCAGCTCGCGATCGAGGACATCCGGCTGACCTTCACCAACGATCTGTGGCAGCCGGGACTCGGCATCGACCGCAACCTGATCGTCGACAGGGTGGTTCTCGATGGCGTGACCTACGAGACGGAGGCGGCCAGCGTGTTCTCGACGGGCATGTGGCGGCCGGAGGACGGGATCGCGTCGGGCTTCGGGCGCGGCGATACCCTGGCGACCAACGGCTACATCCAGTATGCCGCCGCGGGGGGCGGTCCGACGACCTGACACGGCGTTTCAGGATTGAGATTATCTAAAGTGTGGCCTGAGAGGATTCATTTGCTCTCCGGTAGGCGTTGCTGTTGACTGACGGTCGCTAGCCGCTCATGTATCGGGGTATGCAATCGCCGCGCGCCGCTACCGGCTCTGCGACAGAGATCCAGGAGGACGCCGACATGGCTTTCGAAACCTCGCGCGTCAGCGAGCATGTGGAGACGTTCGATCCGATCTGGTCGGCGGTGCGCGCCGAAGCCGAAGGCGTGCTCACGACGGAGCGGGCGCTCGGCGGCTTCATCTACGCGACGATCCTTTCGCACGACCGGCTCGAGCAGGCCGTCTGCCACCGGCTGGCCCAGCGGCTCAACCACTCGGACGTCGACGCGGGCCTCATCGGCCAGACGTTCGAGGACGTGCTCACGGCGCAGCCCGACATCGGCCAGATCTTCCGGGCCGATCTCGCCGCCGTCTTCGAGCGCGACCCGGCCTGCCACCGCTACATCGAGCCGCTGCTCTACTTCAAGGGCTTCCACGCCCTCGTCACGCATCGCTTCGCGCACGCGCTCTGGCAGCAGGGCCGGCGCGATTTCGCGCTCTATCTGCAGAGCCAGTCGAGCCGGATCTTCGCGGTCGACATCCATCCGGCGGCGCGCATCGGGCGCGGTATCTTCATCGATCATGGCCATGGCATCGTGATCGGTGAGACGGCGGTGGTCGGCGACAACGTGTCGATGCTGCACGGTGTGACCCTCGGCGGCACCGGCAAGACCGACGGCGACCGGCATCCCAAGATCGGCAACAACGTGCTGCTCGCGGCCGGCTGCAAGGTGCTCGGCAACATCCGGATCGGGAACTGCTCGAAGGTCGCGGCCGGCTCGGTGGTGCTCAACGCAGTGCCCGACAACAAGACGGTGGCCGGCGTACCGGCGCGGATCGTCGGCGATTCGACGTGCCCCGAGCCCGCCCTCACCATGGATCAACGGCTGTTGCCTCACGACTGCGGCTGCTGCTAGGCCAAACTGTCGCCTCTGATCCAGGGTCTTCTTCAGACCTCAGTCCCACAACGACCCGATGCCGTCCCTTACCGGCGGAGCGGGCAAGGAGAGATACCGTGGCCAAAGCCAAGCCGCTCACCGCTGCCGAAGCCAAGAGCGTCGAGACGTACCTGCGCAAGCTGCTCAGCAATCGCTCGATCGAGGTGCGCAGCCGGCAGAAGGCCGCCGACGCGGCGGAAGTGTACGTCGGAGAGGAATTCGTCGGCGTGCTGTCGAAGGATACCGAGGATGGCGAGGTGTGCTACCAGATGTCGGTGACCATCCTCGACATCGATCTCAATCAGGATTGATGCGCCAGCACCCGGACGCCCCCGATGCCCCTTTATGCCTACAACGGAGCCCAGGTCGAGACTCCGGCCGACGGTGATTTCTGGGTTGCGCCCAATGCGACGGTGATCGGCCGTGTCAGTCTCGGATCGGCCGTGACGGTCTGGTTCGGGGCGACGATCCGCGGTGACAACGAGCCGATCCGGATCGGGCGGCGCACGAGCATCCAGGAAAACGCCGTGCTCCACGTCGATCCCGGATTTCCGATGGATATCGGCGAGGATTGCACCATCGGCCATCTTGCGATGCTGCACGGCTGCACGATCGGCAAGGGCGCGCTGATCGGCATCGGCGCCATCGTGCTCAACGGTGCGCAGATCGGAGAGGGCACGATGATCGGCGCGGGCGCGCTCATTCCCGAAGGCAAGATCATCCCGCCGAACGTCGTCGTGCTCGGCTCGCCCGGCAAGGTGGTGCGGGACGTGACCGAGGCCGACCGCGCACGGGTCGTCGAGGGCGTGCTCGACTACGAGCGCAAAGGCCGGCTTTATCGTAGCGGGCTGACGCTGCAGGCGGAATAGAGGGGCCTTGCGCCGCCGGAACCGACGGCGCGGGCACTGCCGATCAGGGTCCTTCGCGGGTGCCGCCCAGCATCGCCGGCTGGACCACAGCTGCCGGATCGAGCGAGAGCCACACGTTCGGATCGATGTAGGACTGGCGCATCACGTACTTGTAGGGCGTGGCGCTCCAGAGCTTCAGCTCGTCGTTCTTGTTGTCGAGGATGAAGTCTCCCTTGCTCGTTCTCGCCGTCAGAATGGCGTGCCCTTCGCCCTTCTCGTCACGGACAACGGTAATCAGTAGCGCGCCAGACGGCCAGCCCATGCGAATCAGCGTCTTGCGCTTCATCAGCGCATAGTCCTCGCAGTCGCCGCGGGACACGGGAAGCGTCCAGCGCTCGATCTCGCCGTAGACCTCCATGTCGGTTGCCGGCGCAATGGCCTTGTTGATCTCGCGGTTGATGCGATCGAGCTCGGCCATACGCGCGGCGTTCGCGGCCATGCGGTTTTCTTCGATATCACCGCGCCGGCATTCCGCAGGGAACGCCGCGCAGAAGCGCACGTATCCGAAGGGGGGAAGCGAGGGCCCGTAGACCCGCATGAAGGGTGGGGGAGGCGACGCCTTCGGCGCCGCGACAGGGGCTGGATCGGCTGCAGCCCGCAGAGGAACCACCACCAACGCCACGAGCAACAACGCAACGAGCCTGACAAACTTGAACATCGTACCTACCCCAATACTCGGTACATTCTACGAAACTGGCCGATTGCGCACAGAACCGGCCGAACACGTCAGCGACAGCGACACTCAGCCGAAATAGCGGCGAAGCGCGGTCGGCTGCTGGATGTCGAGGAAGCGGACGGCAATGCCGCTGTCGTGGTGGCGGACGACGCGGCTGCGCAGCTTGCCGAGGAACACTTCGGTCTCGAGCGGCGGGCGCAGCTCTGTCGCGATCGAGGCGCCAGAGATCGACACGTCGATGACATCGCAAGACACGGGCTCGGCGTCACCGATGGTCAGCAGGGACGACGGATTGCGGGGCACGATGCGCTCGTGGCGGCGCGCTTCTGCCGGCTCGAGTTCGTGGCGGTTGATCAGCCAGGTCAACTGGGCGGCGAGTTTCTCGCGCCGATGCTGGGTGGCCGTCAGCGCCAACGCGAAGCCGCCCGGGAAGTTGCGAACGACCTTGCCTTCGAGCCCACCGATCTGGTCGAGGTAGACCACGATCTGCTCGCCGTCATCGACGGCGACAGGTGACATCAGTGCGGCGCCGCCAATCGATATATCGATCAGTTTGCAGGGGAATTCCTGCTTGTTCGAGCGCATGAAGCGGCCCAGCAGGGTCAATGGCACGCGGCGGTAGCGGCGGCGGTCGGGTTCGATACGGGAGGCGATCGGATCGGACTGCGGATAAGACTGCTGCGCCATAACCTGGACCATGGACTACCTGCTCGACGAACGACTAGCGACCAAACCGCTCCCGGCCCACAGCAATGCGCGCGCAACGGGAGGTGATGGGTCGACTATGCCGGCTGTCCCTTAAAGATCCTCTAAGCGGGCGGCCGTTTTTGGAACGTCGAACGACAAATTTCCACCATAGGTTGCTATCGACGTTGGCTTTCCCGGTTCACTCGGCGAGCGGGGAAGCTACTCCTTGCGGCCGCCGTCGAGGATCCGGAACTGGCGGCGGTCCGAGCGCACGATGCGGGCTGCAGCCAGTTCAGGGGCGAACGGAAGCTGACGATCGAAGCGCGCCAACGTCTTGAAGGGGCGCCCTTCCGGCCAGATCAGCTCGTGCGCGGTGAGCGTCGTCGCAACGACCGGCTCGGTGCCGAGCCAGGACGGCGCGTCGATGGCGCTGAGACAGCCGAGATAGCGGGTCACATCCGTCGCGGGATGGACGAGCGGCAGGGCGAGGCCCTCGAACCGCACGGTGCCGCCCGACAGGCTCTCCCCCTCGATTTCGAAGAGCAGCACGGCCCCCTCCCCGGTCACGGAGCGCATGGCGCCGTTGATCAGGCGGGCGTCGTCGCCGAACAAGGCCCCAAACGACAGCGCGCGCAGTTCGCGGCCAATCTGGTCGCAGATGCGCGTGCCGGCCAACCTGAACACCAGTTCGCCCGCGCCCGTCCGTTCCAGAATGAACGTCTCGGACAGGATCGACGAGATGCGCGATGGTTCGATCTCGAAGCGGGTCGGAGCGAACCTCCCGGAGCGCACGTCGTTCCAATAGTTGTAGAGAATTCGGGTGGTTGGCTGCTTCATGCCAGTTCCTCTGGGACTGAGCCGGGACTCGGCCGCATCTGCTGCATCGGGTCGCTCGAAAGCCCCGCCGTCCCAGCGAGGGACAGACGGGCGCCAACTGCGCGCAATTGCATCAGGTTGAGCAGCAACCATGCCAACGCGACGCCATGCGCGATGGTGGTTGTGGCAAGCCGCGCGCAGGGTTAAGCCCACGGGGTCCGGACCTCGAACGTCGACGCGGAGCACGCCCCTTTGCAAAATCGTGAGCGGATCTTCAACGGACCGGCTGTCGTCGTCTGGCTGCTGGGCGTGCTGGTCGCCGTGCACGGGGTACTCTGGCTGCTCTCCGACGAGGCGTGGTCGCTCGCGGTGGAGACGCTCGCCCTCATCCCCGTGCGCTACACGCCGGCCGCCCTCGGCCAGCCGGGCGACGCGCTGATCGCGCTGACCTCACTCGTCACACACCAGGCCGTCCACGGCGACGTGCCGCATCTGGTGCTCAACTCGGCATGGCTGCTCGCCTTCGGCAGCGCCGTCGCCAGCCGGATCGGAACCGTGCGCTTCCTCACGTTCGCCGTCGCCTCGGGCGTGGCCGGCGCGATCACATTCGTTCTCTTCCACTATGGCGAGCGGACGGTGATGGTCGGCGCCTCAGGCGCGCTGGCTGGCCTGATGGGGGGGGCCTTCCGCTTCATGTTCTCGGCGTTCGACGACGGCGGTCCGGGCGCGTTCCATGCCGACCAGAGGCAGATCCGACGGATGTCGCTCGGGGAACTCTTTCGCGACCGACGGGCGCAACTCGCCATCGGCTTCTGGATCGTCATCAATTTCGTCAGTGCGTTGCTCGCGCCACTGCTCACCTCCGCCGGAGGGATCGCGTGGGAAGCGCATCTCGGGGGCTTTGCGTTCGGCCTCCTGGCCTTCGGCCTGTTCGATCCGCCGAGGCGGGCCGACGAGCTTCGCGCCCTGCACTAGCGTGATGCGCGCGTCACGCTAGCCGTCGATGCCGGCGCCGCCGTAGAGCGAGCGATAGGCGTGCCACGTCGCGTGGCCGATCAAGGGAAACGCCACCACGAGCCCCAGCAGCAGCGTGGCGAAACCAGCGGCGATCATGACCGCGATCAAGGCCGCCCACAGTGCCATCGGCTTCGGATTGGCGGCGACCGCGCGAAAGCTCGAACTCATGGCCGTCACCGTGTCGACGCGCTGCACGAGCAGCAGCGGCACCGCCACGACCGACATCGAGAACACCAGCGCCGCCAGGGCGCCACCGACGATCGAACCGACGATCAGCAGGCCCAGGCCAGGCCAGGTGAAGAGCAACGTCGGCAGAAACTGGCTCGGCGGCGGCAGGCCACCTCCGCCCATGAACAGCACGAGCAGCACGAAGGCCAGTTCCATCCAGACGAGGAACACGATCATCAGCACGACGCCGAAGAAGGCCATTTGGCCCTTGGCGTGGAAGCCGGCCGAGAGGGCGCTGCCGAGCGAGACCGGCTCCCCCGCCTCGATGCGGCGGCTGATTTCGTAAAGACCCATCGCCAGAAACGGAGCGATCAGCAGGAAGCCGCCCGCCAGCGCCGGAAACAGCGAGTGCGCCTCGAAGCCAAAGAGGCCGACGGCCATGGCCAGCGCAGCGCCTGCAAAAATCGCTCCGTATGTCATGCCCACCGCGGGCGCCTGCCAGAGGTCGCGCCAGCCGGACGCCAGCCAGATCCACGGGGCGTCGAAGGGGACGCGCGCCGGTTCGGCCAGCACGTCGGGCGGAGACGAAGGTCGATTGTCGTTCTCCTCGAGGCCGAGTGCGCGCGTCATGACCGACTTCCTTCCCATTCCGGTGCCCTTGGGCGATCCCTAGTCCCGCGCATCAGTCCCGCGCATCGGCTGGCCTCGCCGGAGCCGGACCGCGATCGCTTTCATCGTCGAGGGCGCGCCACGCGGCGCCTTCGAGGTCGTCGTACTGGCCGGTCCTGAGACACCAGAGGAAGGCCAGCAGACCCAGCGCTCCGAGAGCCAGCGCGGACGGGATGAGCCAGGCGAGTGCGGTCATGGAGATTGATCCTTGCGGGCAGCCCATCCGACGCGCAGCGCGTTGGCCGTCACCGCGATCGAGGAGGCCGACATGGCGATCGCCGCGATCAGCGGGGTGACGTGCCCGAGCATCGCCAGCGGGACGAATATGACATTGTAGCCGATGGCGATGGCGAAATTCTCCAAGGCCCGGCGGCGGGTCGATCTCGCCACGGCCAAAGTCTCGACGACCGTCGACAGACCTTCGCCCTGGAAGACCGCGTCGGCGGCCGTCTGGCTGATGTCGGCCGCTGTCGATGGCGACATGGAGGCGTGGCCGGCAGCCAGCGCCGGGGCGTCGTTGAGGCCGTCGCCGACCATCAGCACGTGGCGACCCGCAGCCTTCAAGGCCTCGATACGGCGAATCTTGCCGTCGGGCTTCTCGCCGGCCCGCCACTCCGAAATGCCCACATCGGCCGCCGTGTCCGCGACTGC
>JBGSJD010000091.1:0-9798 GCA_041742195.1 Hyphomicrobiaceae bacterium | reverse complement strand
GCCACGAACGGCAGGTCGGGGTATGCCGCCATCAGATCCGGCGCCGCCATGCCGACCTCGATGACGATCTGGCCGTCCGGCGCCAGATGACGTCCGGCATCCGCGAGGATGCGGCGCGCCAGATCGAGGCCATCCGGGCCGCCGAGATGGGCAAGAACAGGCTCGGCGGCATACTCGGGGGGAAATGCCGACACCGCATCGGCGGTCACGTAGGGCGGGTTCGTGAGGATGAGATCGTAGATGCGGCCCGCGAGCGGCGCGAAGAGATCACCTTCGATCAGGTCGATGCGGGCGGCGAGGCCATAGCGCTCGACATTGGTCCGGGCCAGCGCCAGGGCGTCGGACGAGAGGTCGACCGCGTCCACGGCGGCATCGAGAAAAGCTTCGGCGGCAAGAATGGCGAGGGAACCGCCGCCGGTACACAGGTCCAGAATGCGCTGGACGGGCGCCGCCAGCGGAAACGGCGGGAACGCTTCCTCGGCTTCGTCCATCCGGTCACACAGCAGCTCGGCGATGTAGGATCGCGGAATGATGGCGCGCTCGTCGACGACGAAGCGACGCCCACGGATATACGCCGCGCCGACAAGGTAGGGTGCGGGTTTGCGCGTTTCGATGCGATCGCGGATCAGGCCGGCGATGCGACGGCGTTCGCGCGGCAGCAGCTTCGCCTCGAGCCAGGGATCGAGCACGGCGACGTCGAGACCGAGCGTTTCCAGAATGATGAAGGCGGCCTCATCGAGGCCGGTCGATGTCCCGTGCCCGTAGGCCAGATCGGCCTCGCCGAACCGCGTCACGGCGAACCGCAGCCAGTCCCGGACAGTCACAAGTCCGGCCAGCGCCTCGTCCCAGTCATCCATGCCATCCCCTCGCCGCCACGCCCATCGGGGCCTGCCTACGGCATAGCGGATCGGGCTCTCAACAGGAAACATCGGCTCCGGGGCTTCTCCTCGGAGGCCGAATCACTGTCCGCATGCCGAATGGCCGCGCTGATTCTGCGACGCGGCGCGAGCACAATCGGCGAGGATGCCATGGCCAATTTTCCGACCCACATCGGCATCGGCACCGTGGCCAGCGGAATGCTGGCGACCTTGACGCTGGCGGCCAACGTGGTCGGTCCGGAGAGCCTGATCGCCGTGACGGCCGCGGGCGTGCTCGGCAGTGTGCTTCCCGACATCGATCTCGAGGATTCGCGGCCAGGGCGGGCGCTGTTTTTCGGGCTGGCGGCGTTCTTCGCGTTCGTCGCTCTATTCCTCGGAGCCGGGCGATTGTCGATCGCCGAACTCTGGATCTTCGCCGCACTGACGTTCCTGACCGTGAGATACGTGCTGCACGGAATTTTTCACCGCATCTCGGTGCACCGCGGGATCTTCCACTCCGTCCTCGCAGGGCTGTTCTTCGCGCTGCTGACCGTGCTCGTGTACCACCATATCCTGGGGCGCTACGCGGGCGTTGCCTGGCTCGCAGGCGGCTTCATGTTCATCGGCTATCTCGTGCACCTGCTGCTCGACGAAATCTACAGCGTCGACGTCATGGATACGCGTCTCAAGGCTTCGTTCGGCACCGCGCTCAAGCTCTATGACGGGCGGCGGCTCGTGCCATCGGCGCTGATGGCGGCAGCCGTGGCGGGCCTGTTCTTCGTGACGCCGCCGTCGACCGATTTCGTTAACGGCGTGACGTCGAAGGCGCTCTGGTCCGATCTCAGGCGGCAATTGCTGCCGAAGGACAAGTGGTTCGGGCTGGTGGGTTCGCTCGACGATCTGGCCTTCTGGAAGCGGCTCGATGGTGTGTCGTTTGCCGGACCGGGAAAGGACCCCGGGCCGAGCGACGGCATCGCAACGGGCTCCATCCCTCAGCCCGCCGCTCCGGCGCCCAAGAACTGAGGCCAGTCTGACGCCGTCCGGATCTCTCAGTTCGGCGGCGCGTGGCGCGCCTGGAACTCCGTGTCCTTCTTCGGGGTGAGGTCGTAGGGCAGGGCAAATCCGGGCATGGCGGCCAGGCGCGCGGCCCATGCCTCGATATGGGGCCAGTTGCGAATATCGAGGCCGCCCTCGGCCATGAAGACCATTCGCCCCCAGCAGCCGATATCGGCGATACTGCAGCGATCCCCGACCAGCCAGTCGCGTCCGGCAAGGGCGCGATCCACGATCGTGAGCGCCGCTTCGGCCTGGGGGCGGAAATGCGCCATGACCGCCGGGTCGACCTCGCGAAAGCGACTGAAATGCCTGACTTTAGCGACGTTCGTGATGGCATCCGCTTCCCACGACAACCACTCGCGCGCCTGCCATCGGTCCTGTTCCGCCGCCGGCTCGAAAGCCCCAAGCGTACGCGCCAGATAGTCGAGGATGACGTTCGACTGCACGACCGTGAGGCCCCGGTGACGGAGCGCCGGGACCTGCCCGTAACGATTGACCGCCAGATAGGCTGCCTCGCGCTGCACACCGATCTTGAGGTTCACCGTGCGAAACGAGAACGGCTCGCCCGACAGCGCCAGATACAACATCGGCTTGTAGGTGGAGCTCGACGTGAAACTGCCGAAAAGGGTGAGGGGGCTTTTTTCCATCCCCGCAGCCTAGACCGACGCGGCCAACGGCGGCAACTCAGGGCTTGCCCGCATTCGCCGCAACACCCGCCAGATAGTTCCGGATCAGGTCGCGCACGAGCAGGTTCGCGGCTTCGTTGGTGACGTTGGAGAGCTTGTTGGCGGTC
Organism: Hyphomicrobiaceae bacterium; assembly: GCA_041742195.1. Taxonomy (GTDB): domain Bacteria; phylum Pseudomonadota; class Alphaproteobacteria; order Rhizobiales; family Hyphomicrobiaceae. The sequence goes on along the minus strand of JBGSJD010000091.1, from coordinate 7,092 downwards.
GCGAGCGACGTGATGCCGTGCACACCGGCCCACAACACGCGTGCAGCACGCTGGCGTTCGAGATCGGAGCCGGGCGGAAACAGCGGCGCCATGGCCGTCTCGACGCGGCCCATGAGCATCTCGAGCTTCTGCTGGTACCAGGCCGGGGTCTGTGAATCCTCCGGCATATAGTGCTCGAACAGCAGATTCCACAGCTTGGGACGTTCCTGGGTGAAGGTCAGGTAGGCTTCTGCGAGCCGCGAGACGCGTTCCTCGGCCGGCCCCGCATCCAGTGCTGCCGCCAGCCGCTCGTCGAGCGCATCGAGCACCCTCGCCTCGATGTGGAGGACCACATCGTCGAGGTTCTGGAACATGTTGTAGATGGTTCCAGGCGAATAGCCGATCCGCCGCGCGATCTCACGAGCGGACAGCCCGGCCAGCCCGTTGGTTTCGATGATCGATTGAGCTGCGTCCAGAATGTGATGACGAAGCTGATCGGGTGTGTGTGTGGACCGACGTCCCATGCCGCGCTCGAGACCGTAGAAAGTTGCTGATCACCGTCCAAATTATGGTCGGGAGGCCACGGACGCAATTGCGGAAATCGCAGATGATGACGAAACAGTTTCGCGGCGGCGCCAGGAGAGACGCCCCCCGGGCTACCGAACCTGGGGACGAGACGCTCTCCCCGGGGCCGGAATGCGCCTCAAAGGTTGCCACCCGTCACGCAATTGATCGGCTGGAGATGGACGCACGAGGCGTTACGCGGCTTCAAATAGAAGCGCTCTTCCAGGTCGAACGCGTTCTCGATGAAATAGTTGAAGATGAGCGGCGTGTAGTTGTACGTCGCCTCGGCCACGATCACGCTCTCGCCGCCGACGAGAAGGCCCGCGGGGATGCCGTTGTAGGGGGCGTTGCGGGCGAACGGCGTGCCGCCTTTATTGTCACGCGACCAGTCGACCACGTAATTGATCGCATTCGGATTTCCCGGAGGCGCAACCGCCTTCACGCTGATGACCCGCACGGTCAGGGCGGTGAGATCGTAGGGCGCGATGAGCTGCTCGACGATGCGCAGTTCGTTGTCGACCTGTGTCTGGCTCAGGCCCTGGCTGGGCGCCCGGGCGATCAGATCCGCCGTGGAACTCGCCGACTGGGTGACGCGGCGGTCGACCGTCAGCGCCTGGCTGAACTCGATGGCGCCTACGAGCAGGAAGAACATGATGGGCACCACCATGGCGAACTCGACGGCCGCCACACCCCGCACGTCGGAGCGGAGCGCTGCCGCGCGCTCAAGCAGATTGCGACCGAGATTTTTGCCAAGCCAGTTCATCGCGATACTCCAGACGGTCGTGCGGTGTCGATTGAGGATGCCAGCTTGCCGGGATCAGTCGTCGAAGGGTTCCGAGCGGAACACCGACGTCGCCTGGATCAGCGCCGAGCCATCGGACATGTTGCCAAGGCGGATGAAGGGGATCTTGCCGGCCAGTTCCCACTGGTAACAGACCCAGACGAGGATGACCTCGCTGGCGGCGCCCGGGTCGAACTGTGCAACGCCAGACAGGCGGCCGTCGGCACCGAGGCACGTCGGAAGGGCGGCAGGGTTCATGTTCGTGGTATCAGGGAAGCTCAGCACGTTGACCTGCAGCTTGCCCGCGCAATCGACGAAGCCCGGCGCGAACTCGCAGACCTTGGCCTTGAACTGTTCGGCGGTGTAGGCCGCCTGCTGGGCCTGCCCCGTGCGAAGGAGGCGCGAGGCCTGCTCGACGGCGTTCTCGAGGGTGAAGGTCGTGAAGAAATAGAGGCCGACGCCGATGATGCCGAACAGCATCATCACGAACGGCAAGGCCACCATGGCGAACTCGACCGCCGTCGCGCCGCTGGTGTCGCGACGCAATCGCCCCAGAAGATGCTTCCGAGGGCCATTCGGCACTATCGTTTGCGGGACCGTCTCAACCATGACTCTACGCCTCACACAGTCGCACATCGACCTTGAGGCCCTGATGTAACGCCCAATAGATGAAAAAATCGTTCAAGAGATACATTGCCGGAGTATTTGGCTAAATTAGCTCAGAACAAATTAATATAGCTCTAACCTTAAATGCGGCGGCCGAATTATTTTCGGACTCGCGACGAGCGCATCTGGAGTTTCCGTTGGCGGGGAACGGCGCCGCTCAGGGTTACGGCGATGGCCCATCGGACGGAGGCCGAGGGCCGTCCGCCGGGATGTAGTGCCCCGTCGACGGATCGAGCACCAAAGGCCCCAGATCCTTCTCGGCCGACGCCTGGCCATCCGGGACCCCGCCCCCAGGCGGTGGATCGGCGGCCCCTTCGAGCGCGCGGCCGACAACGTGCGCAACGGCCCGGTAGCCGGCATAGGCGCCGGCACCGATCAAGAGCGCGAGGACAAGCGGAGGCATGCTCCAAACTCCTCCAGGTCAAAGACCATAGCGCGACCACAGCGCCCGCTCCTCGAGCGTGGCTAGCGCGTCGTTTGCCAGTCCCTGCGTGCCGCCGCCGGACAACAGGCCACCCATGCCCTCGCCAGCCGGCAGGCGACGGAGCTTCGACAGAAGGCCGCCACCGCCCATCGCAACGGGCTTCAGTCTCACCTTAGATCCGAACAGGGACCGCATACGAGAGCGAATGTCGTCGACGCCGTCGACGAGGCCGAGGTCGCGGGCTCTGGGCCCGGTCCAGAATGCACCAGAAAAGACATCTTCGTCGGCAGCGGTCAGTTTTCCGGCGCGCCGCTCCTTCACCGCGGCGATAAACGTGGCGTGGATCTCCCTCTGGATCGTGGCCAGGCGGGCGACGTCCTCAGGGCGTTCCGGCGCGAACGGATCGAGGAAGCTCTTCGCCGTGCCCGATGTGTAGAGACGGCGCTCGATGCCCAGCCGCTCCAAAGCCTTGTCGAAGCCGAAGGTGGCCGAGATGACACCGATCGATCCCACGATCGACGAAGGATCGACGTAGATCTCGTCGCCGGCGATGGCGAGGAAGTAGCCGCCAGAGGCCGCAACGTCCTCACAGAACACATAGACCCGCTTCTTCTTGTCCGCGGCGAGCTGCCGGATGCGCCGAAAGATGAGATTCGACTGGACCGGCGAGCCCCCCGGCGAATTGATGGTGATGGCCACCGCTTCGCACTTCGACATCGAGAAGGCACGGTCCAGCGCGCCCGCGACGCCGGCCAACGACAGTCCGGGTCTCAGCGGGGTCGCCATGCCGATCGGCCCAGCGAGGCGGACGACAGGCACGATCGGGGAACGCGAAAACGATATCATCGGGCTAAACGGCCTCCAGAATGAACAGGGTGGGGGTGGTTACGGCAGCAATGGCGGCACGCTCAGCGGGGCCTTCCGGCGGTGGAGGCCCCACGTCAGATGCACCTCGCGACGGTCCGTCATGGCAACACTGCGGTCGGTATCTTCGAGAGCGCCGCAATCTCGGGACGGAACGTGCCGTCGTCGTGGTGGATGATCAATGATGGCAGCAATTCGAAGGGACCCGCCGCCCCCTTGATCGCGGTGACCAGCATACGCGAAGCCGGCGTCGTCTGCCTGGATTGGATCGGGCGGACGCGAATGGTCCCGAATCTCCGCTCCATGGCTGCCAGGAGCCTCGGCAACGCCTCAACCCGGTGGATCATCGTCAGCTTGCCGCGATCACGCGCCGCCCCGTGCAGAAAAGCCAGCCAGCCGTCGAGCCACGCCGAGGGCATGCGGTGGGCGCCGGCCTTGAACGGCAGGCTCGCCTCCGTACCCTCGCCTTGCACATGGTATGGCGGATTGCTGACGACATGGTCGAACGACCCAGCCTCCAATCCTGCTGCACGATCCGGATTGCGTAGCGCGGCGATCCCTTGCGAGATATCGGCGGGCGCGACGCGGACGCGGTCGGAGAGGCCGTTCCGCTCGATATTCCGGGCAGCCAGATCGACGAGCCGCGGATCATTGTCCACGAGAACGATCCCGGTGCCGCTCACGCGGGCCGCAATGCACAGTCCGACGACGCCCACACCCGATCCGGCATCTAGAATGCGTTGACCCGGAGCCGCCGAGGTCGCGGCGGCCAACAGAACGGCATCGAGGCCCGATCGATACCCCTTCGCCGGCTGGAGCACCTGGAGGGCTCCGCCGAGGAACTGATCGTCGGTCAGATCCGGTGCGACATCGGGCGGCATCACGTCTCCCGGGTCGTGAGGCCTCGTGCGGGGACGGGCAGCCATTCGCTCGATGTCTCCCGAGCCAGCTCGGAGGCGAGACCGGCATCGGAGAGCAGCCGGCGGACCTCCGGGACGTCGTCGCGGAGCACCAGAACTCGGCGCGGAAAGATCGAGATCGAGCCTTCGACCGCACTCGTATTGGCGTCGGCAACATGGTAGGGGATCACCGCGTCGCGCAGCAGCGCCTCGACAAAGCTGATCAATACGGGATCGTTGGTGCGCAGGATCTCATCCATTCGAACGCGCTTTCCGTAGTTGGTCGGAGCCGACAGTTATCATCGGTCGCCGCGACCCGATACCGGCTTGACCCGCTCGACGGCGGCCGGAAGTATACGGGGCAACGGAACAAACTCCGAGGAAGGACACGCAGTTGGGTCAGGTCGTGCAAATCGGCGAGACGCGGGATGCGAACGCCGGGCTGAAGCCCATACTGGATCTCGTCGCCGAAGATATGGCCGGCGTCAATCGCATCATCCTCGACAAGGCCATCTCGGATGTGGAGCTGATCCCCCGGCTGGCGCACCACCTGATCGATTCCGGCGGCAAGCGATTGCGGCCCATGCTCACCATCGCGTCGGCCAAACTGGTCGGGGCGAAGGGCGACGGGCCGATCCGGATGGCGGCTGCCGTCGAGTTCATGCACACCGCCACGCTCCTGCATGACGACGTGGTCGACGAGAGCGACGTGCGGCGGGGCAAGAAGACGGCCCGGATCCTCTGGGGCAATCAGGCGAGCGTGCTGGTCGGCGACTTCCTGCTCGGCCAGGCCTTCCGCATGATGGTCGACGTCGGGTCTCTGCCGGGGCTCAAGATCCTGTCGCACGCGGCAGCCGTGATCGCCGAAGGCGAGGTCATGCAGCTCGCGGCCGCCAAGAACATGGCGACGACAGAGGACGCGTATCTCGCCATCATCAATGCCAAGACCGCGGCCCTCTTCTCGGCAGCCGCCGAAGTGAGCCCGGCGCTCATCGACCGGCCCGCCGAGGAACAAGCCGCGCTCAAGTCGTATGGCCGGAACCTCGGCATCGCCTTCCAGCTCATCGACGACGCGCTCGACTATGGCGGCGACAGCGAGCGGCTCGGCAAATCCGTCGGTGACGATTTCCGCGAAGGCAAGATCACGCTGCCCGTGATTCTGGCCTTCCGGCGCGGTTCGGACGCCGAGCGCGAGTTCTGGCGACGCGCGCTGGTGGACGGCGAGAGCGACGACGGCAATCTCGCGCACGCGATCAACCTGATCAAGCGCCACAGCACGATCGACGCGACGCTGGAGCGGGCCCGGACGTACGGCGCCATGGCGAAGGATGCACTCGCCATCTTCCCCGACTCCGTGCCTCGCCGGGCGCTCCTCGACGTGGTCGACTTCTGCGTCAGCCGGGCCCACTGAAGGGGCCCGGGCTGGTGGTCAGGCCGCTCGCTGCCTCAAGACGATTTCCGGGCCCGGGCCGCGCGCTCCTCGATGCGGGCGGCCGCCGCGAGGACGCGCTCGGCCCGGATCACGATCGGAATGTCGATCATCTTGCCGTCGAGCTGGATCGAAGCACGGCCCTGCGATTTCGCCTCCTCGTAGACGGCGATCACCTTGCGTGCCCATTCGAGCTCGGCCGGCTTCACGCCGAACTCCTCGTTGAGGATGGCGACGTGCTTCGGGTGGATGCACGACGAGCCCCGGAAGCCCATGCGGCGCGCGAGCCGTGCCGACGCGCGGTAGCCTTCCATATCGCTGAAATCAGCCACCGAGCCAATGATCCCCATGGGCATCAGCCCATTGGCCACCGCGGCGATGGCCACGCGCTGCTTGGGATAGTGCAAGATGTCCGTCGCCGCCTCGCTGCCCATCTCCATGGCAAAGTCCTCGGAGCCGAGGCCGACCGAGACGAGACGCGGATGCGCCGCCGCGATCTCCTCCGAGCGGGCGAATGCGAGCGGGGTCTCGATCAGGGCCATGAAGCGCGTATGGCCGACGGGCATGCCTTTCCCGGCCTCGATGCGATCGGCGAGTTCGGCGAGCAGGCGAATGTGGCCGGCGCAGTCGATCTTGGGGAGAATGAGCGCCGACACGGCCGGGGATATGGCCGCCTCCATGTCGCGGACACACAGCTCGAGGGGCTGGTTGACGCGCACCACCACGTCGGCGCCGCTTTGGGCCACCTTGGGGGCCGCCGCCTCGATCATCGTGCGCGCGTTCGCCTTCTCGGCCGGCGGCACGCTGTCTTCGAGATCGAGGATGACCGCGTCCGAGCCACGCGTGTGGGCCGTCTCGACGAACTTCTGGACGTTCACGGGGACGAACAGCATCGATCGCCAGACCGGCAGTTCGGTGCGAGAAGGTGTCTGCACGTTCGATTTCCTTTTCTGAGGCGCCTTCAGGGATCGTGGACCGCCCAGCCGTCAGACGCTAGACCGTCCGGCCGGCGGCCACGTCACGAGCGAATTGCAGGAGCCCCGTCGCGATGACCGCGAGGCCCGCGTAGTCCGCGCCCTTGGCGGCGCCGCGCTGCCAGAGCGCATGGAGCTGCAGGAGCACGACCGCGAGCTTGAAGATCGCGAGCACGCGCAGCACCGGATAGTCGGAGACGTCCATCCCCGTCGCCCGGGCATAGATAGCGACGATCTCGGTCCTGGACTGGAAGCCCGGGGCGGCGGTCGGCAGCTGCTTAAGCGCGTGCATGCAGGCGGGGTCGGAAGCTTCGGTCCAGTAGCTCAACATCGTCGCCAGATCCATCAGGGGATCGCCGCGGGTGCCCATGTCCCAGTCGACGATGGCGACCGGCGCGAGCGTGCCGGGGTCGAGGATCAGATTGTCGAGCTTGAAATCGGAATGGAGAAGCGTCGGCGCGCGCGGGCGGGTCGGCTGCGTCGCGAGCCAGCCGCTGACTTCGGCGACGAGC
>JBGSJD010000090.1:0-10244 GCA_041742195.1 Hyphomicrobiaceae bacterium | reverse complement strand
GCCGATCGCGATGGAGGAGAAGGTTCGCTTCGCCATCCGTGAAGGTGGGCGCACGGTCGGCGCCGGCGTCGTGACCAAGATCGTCGAGTAAAGCCCACCTCCGAGGGGACGCCGCACCGGCGTTCCCGAGGGGGAGGGGTATCGGAGGCGCGATGCTCGTCACCACGACCAACGACCTGGCCGGGTATCACGTCGTCCGGCATATCGGGGTCGCGCGCGGGGTGGTGGTCAGGTCGCGCAATATCGTCGCCGGGTTTGCGGCCTTCCTCCAGACGATCCGGGGCGGCAACATCACGATCTATACGAAGCTTGCCGAGGATGCGCGGCGCGAGGCGCATGAGCTTCTCGTCGCGCATGCAACCGAGATGGGTGCGAACGCCATTCTCGCGCTCCGCTACGACGCCAACGAGATCAATGCCGGTGTCACCGAGGTTCTCGCCTACGGCACCGCAGTGGAAGTCGTTGCCAGTCCGTCGCGGGGGTAATGGGGCGCGAAATGCTCGGTCCGGTTGAAATGAGGACGAGTCGCAGGCCCGTCTCATGTCAAGAGTAATTTGGTGATTTTTGCTTGTGCGGGCGCTGACGGCACTCTATAACGACCCTCGAAACAGCCTGCAACATAAGGGTCGGTGGCGAAGCCGGGGTCGAACAGCCAAGGCAGCGCGGAGCCGTCACCTTTTTGTTGAACGCTCTGAGTGTGAGGGTTTTAGCCATATCTTTCAACTGGATATGGTGGTGCGGATCTAGCGGTTCACGAGTTCTTTGTGGACCTCGAGGGGTGTAGCTCAATTGGTAGAGCGTCGGTCTCCAAAACCGAAGGCTGGGGGTTCGAGACCCTCCGCCCCTGCCATGTCCTGCAGCCGAGTTCGAACACCGGCGCCCCGTCGCACGTCAGAGTGGATGTTGAATCGAGATTTTGCCGGTTGAGGCGTTGGTCGCGCCCGGCGTGCGAAGGTGACGATAGATGGCAATGAACCCGTTCCAGTTCGTTCAGGAGGTTCGGCAAGAGGTCGCCAAGGTGACCTGGCCGACCTGGAAGGAAGTGTGGGTCACGTCACTGATGGTTCTCATCATGGTGGCAATGGCCGCTGCCTTTTTCACCATCGCCGACCTGATCATCGGATCGGCCGTGAAATTCGTTCTCGGCATAGGTAGATAGCGCACCGGTCTGCAGACGCTCCCGGCTCTCTGGCGACCGCCGAGGCTCGGGACCAGGCCGACTGTCGTCAATCGTATCTAGGCCGCGCCGGCGTGCTTCGTGGAAAGGTGAAAAAAGAGATCAACATGGCGAAGCGCTGGTACATCGTTCACGCCTACTCGAACTTCGAGAAGAAGGTGGCGGAGTCGATCAAGGAGCGCGCCAAGGCCGCCAACCTCGAACATATCTTCGAAGAGGTCCTCGTGCCCTCGGAAGAGGTCATCGAGGTTCGCCGCGGCCGCAAGGTGCATTCGGAACGCAAGCTGTTTCCCAGCTACGTGCTGGTGAAAATGGAGATGACCGATCAGGCGTTCGTTCTCATCAAGAACACGCCCAAGGTGACAGGCTTTCTCGGCTCCGACAACAAGGCGATGCCGATTTCCGAAGCCGAGGCGATGCGGATCCTAAACCAGGTTCAGGAGGGCGTCGAGCGCCCCAAGCCCTCCGTCTCCTACGAGATCGGCGAACAGGTGAAGGTGTCCGACGGGCCGTTCGCATCGTTCAGCGGTCAGGTGGAGGAAGTCGACGAAGAGCGATCGCGCCTGAAGGTGGCCGTGATGATCTTCGGGCGTCCGACGCGGGTCGATCTCGAATTCGCCCAGGTGGAGAAAGTCACGGGCTGAGCCGCGGCGCAGCCATGATTACCGCCCGGACCCGTCGCGGTTCCGGACGGCAAGTTCGACAGTCTCGAGGTGGATGATGCTTCGAGGCCGTCGATGCGGGAGGGCCAGCCAGCCCGTCGACCGCTAACCCTGGGGAGGGGCCTCTCCTCGACGACCGTGCCACCTTACGAGGTGGCCAGGGGAAGAAGATGGCAAAGAAGATAGACGGCTACATCAATCTGCAGGTGCCTGCCGGCGCTGCCAACCCGGCGCCGCCAATCGGCCCGGCGCTCGGCCAGCGCGGCGTGAACATCATGGAGTTCTGCAAGTCCTTCAACGCGAAGACGAAGGACATGGAGCAGGGCACGCCGATCCCGGTGAAGATCACGGTCTTCTCGGACCGGTCGTTCACATTCGAAATGCGGATGCCGCCGGCGACGTTCCTGATCAAGAAGGCGGCCGGTATGAAGCCGACCGGCAAGCCGGGCTCGGGTTCGAAGGAGCCGGGTCGCGTCGTCGCCGGTCAGGTGACGATGGATCAATTGCGCGAGATCGCGAAAGCGAAGCTCAAGGACATGAACACGTCGGATGTCGACGCCGCAGCCCGCACACTCGCCGGCTCTGCCCGTTCGATGGGCCTCACGGTGGTGGAGTAACGCGCCATGGCAATCGCACCCGAGAAAATTGCAGCGACCCGACTCGCTGGCGGCAAGCGTCTTTTCGCGCTGAAGGAAGGCATCGACCGCAACAAGGCCTATGCCGTCGAAGACGCGGTCAAGATGATCAAGTCGAAGGCCAAGGCGAAGTTCGACGAGACGATCGAAATCGCCCTGAACCTCGGCGTTGATCCGAAGCACGCAGACCAGATGGTCCGTGGCGTGTGCCTGCTGCCGAACGGTTCCGGCCGAACACAGCGCGTGGCCGTGTTCGCACGTGGACCCAAGGCCGATGAGGCGCGGGCCGCCGGTGCCGACGTGGTGGGCGCCGAGGATCTGGTCGAGCAGGTGCAGAAGGGCGTCATCAACTTCGATCGCTGCATCGCGACGCCCGATATGATGGGCCTCGTCGGTCGACTGGGCAAGGTTCTGGGACCGCGCGGTCTGATGCCGAACCCGCGCGTCGGCACGGTGACGATGGACATCACCACGGCCGTTGCCGGGGCCAAGGGCGGTGCCGTCGAATTCCGCGTCGAGAAGTCCGGCATCATCCACGCTGGCGTCGGCAAGGCGAGCTTCGACGACAATGCGCTGGTGGAGAACATCCGGGCATTCGTCGACGCGGTCGTCAGGGCCAAGCCGGCGGGGTCCAAGGGCACTTACGTGAAGAAGATCTCGCTGACGTCCACGCAGGGACCGGGCCTCAAGATCGACAACGGGTCGATCGGTGGCCAGGCGCCCATGATCTGAGTTCGGGCCGCGCCGCACCGTCAGGTGATGCTCGGCCCATGACAGCGACGAAATCCGGATCGAGAGATCCGGGAGGGGGGCTGGCCAGTTCAGCTCCCCGAAGCCTGTCCGAGACTGCAGGTGTCATCCCACGGGGTGACTTAATACTCACGAGCCTGCAGGAGACGGGAGACTGATCGAAGCCTGGAGCAGCCAAGCTGTCGCCAGGAACGGTTCGAGCCTCTTCGGGTCGCACCGTGCCCCAGCCGCCCTCGCGGGCGGTCGGCGCGGGCGGACAGGAACTAGCCGCCGTGCGCGGGACCGGGAGCTTCGGCCTCCGGTACCCTCGAGCGGCATGGTGCAACCCAAGGACCGCCCCGCCGGGGCGGTCGCACGAAACGAGGAGTGGAACCTAGTGGACAGAGCCGCGAAACGTGAGCTCGTCGCAACGCTCCACGACATGCTCAAGGAAACGGGCGTGATCGTGGTGGCGCGCAACAACGGCCTCGTGGCCGCCCAGTCAGCCGATTTCCGGTCGCGCATCAAGGCGGCCGGCGGAACGGTGAAGGTGGCCAAGAACAAGTTGGCCGCGCTGGCTCTCGACGGCACCGATGCCGCCGGGATCAAGGGACTTCTGACAGGCCCGATCATCATGGCCTACTCGAAAGACCCGGTTGCCGCGGCGAAGACCTCGATCGCCTACGCCAAGGAGAACGACAAGCTCGTCATCCTCGGCGGCGCGATGGGCAAGACCGTGCTCGATGCCAATGGCATCAAAGCGCTCGCAGAGCTGCCGTCCCTGGACGAGCTCCGGGGCACGCTGCTGGGCCTCATCCTGGCGCCGGCCAGCAAGCTCGTGCGCACGCTCAACGAGCCCGGATCGGCCCTCGCAAGGCTCATCAAGGCCCGCATCGACAAGGAAGGCGGCGAGCAGGCGGCCTGAGGCCGGTCACGCTCGTTCGTTCAATGAAACCCATAGGGCGCCAAGCCGCCCATTCAGATCAGGTGACCTAAAATGGCTGACCTTTCCAAGATTGCCGACGACCTCTCGCAGCTCACGATCATCCAGGCTGCCGAGCTGATCAAGATGCTGGAAGAGAAGTGGGGCGTTTCCGCGGCGGCTGCCGCCGTCGCCGTGGCTGCTCCGGCCGCTGCCGCCGCTGCCGCACCCGCCGAGGAGCAGACCGAGTTCACGGTCATCCTCGTCGCGGCTGGCGACAAGAAGATCAACGTCATCAAAGAGGTTCGCGCCATCACCGGGCTCGGCCTCAAGGAGGCGAAGGATCTCGTCGAGGCCGGCGGCAAGGCCGTCAAGGAAGCCGTGTCCAAGGACGATGCTGCCAAGTTCAAGAAGCAGCTCGAAGAGGCCGGCGCCAAGGTCGAAGTGAAGTAACTGGATTGTTCCTCCCCGGCCCATCGGGCCGGGGAGGGACGCCGCCGGTTGCGGTTTCCCCGAGCGCTCTCCAGAGCGTTCCAGAAAACCGCACGGGTTTACACGAAAGGCTAGCGCCTTTCGGCGATTGCAATCAGAAGCGGCGCACCGGTCCTCGCGAAATCGGACGCGCGGCACTCAGGAAGGAGCGGACATGGCTCACTCGTTCAACGGCAGGACGCGTATCCGCAGGAAATTCGGCTCGCTCGGCGAAGTCGCCGAGATGCCCAACCTGATCGAAGTCCAGAAGAGCTCCTACGACGACTTCCTGATGGTCAAGGAACCGCCCGGTGGCCGTCCCGATCACGGGTTACAGGCCGTTTTCCGTTCCGTGTTCCCGATCTCCGACTTCTCGGGCAAGTCGACGCTCGAGTTCGTCCGCTACGAGTTCGAGCCGCCGAAGTTCGACGTCGACGAGTGCCAGCAGCGCGACATGACCTATGCGGCGCCGCTGAAGGTCAAGCTGCGCCTCATCGTGTTCGATGTGAACGAAGAGACGGGCTCCAAGTCAATCAAGGACGTCAAGGAGCAGGACGTCTACATGGGCGACATGCCGTTCATGACGTCTAACGGCACGTTCGTCATCAACGGAACCGAGCGCGTCATCGTATCCCAGATGCACCGGTCGCCGGGCGTCTTCTTCGATCACGATCGCGGCCGGACGCATGCCTCCGGCAAGCTGCTGTTCGCGGCGCGCATCATTCCCTATCGCGGCTCGTGGCTCGATTTCGAGTTCGACGCGAAAGACAACGTCTATGTGCGTATCGACCGGAAGCGGAAGCTGCCGGTGACGACTCTGCTCTATGCCCTCGGGCTCGACGACGAGCAGATCCTCAGCACGTTCTTCGGCTCGATCCCGGTCGAGCGGACGAAGACCGGCTGGACGATGCCGTTCAAGGCCGAAAAGATGCGCGGCGTGACGCCGGCGACGGATCTCATCGATGCCCGCTCGAGCGAGGTGGTGGCCAAGGCCGGCGAGAAGATCTCGGCGCGCCGGGCGCGCGAGCTTGGCGAAAGCGGCCTCAAGCAGATCCTGGTCGGCACGGAAGAGCTGGCTGGCAGGTATCTCGCGGAAGACATCGTCAACCTCGAGGACGGCCGCATCTTCGGTGAAGCTGGCGACGAAATCGACGCCAAGCTGATGGGCGTGCTCGAGGAGGCGGGCGTCGAGGCGTTCCCCGTGCTCGACATCGACCACGTGACGGTCGGCGCCTACATCCGCAACACGCTCAACATCGACAAGAACTCGAACCGCGAGGAAGCGCTGCTCGACATCTACCGGGTCATGCGCCCGGGCGAGCCGCCGACGCTCGACGCCGGCGAAGCGCTGTTCCACGGCCTGATGTTCGATGCCGAGCGGTACGATCTCTCGGCGGTCGGCCGCGTGAAGATGAACATGAGGCTCGACCTCCAGTGCGAGGACACCGTGCGCGTACTGCGCAAGGAGGACATCCTCGCCGTGGTGAAGACCCTCGTGGACCTCCGCGATGGCAAGGGCGAAATCGACGACATCGATCATCTCGGCAACCGGCGGGTTCGTTCGGTCGGCGAGTTGATGGAGAACCAATACCGGGTCGGGCTCCTGCGCATGGAGCGGGCGATCAAGGAGCGCATGAGCTCGGTCGATATCGACACGGTCATGCCGCAGGATCTGATCAACGCCAAGCCGGCGGCCGCAGCGGTGCGCGAGTTCTTCGGCTCGTCGCAGCTGTCGCAGTTCATGGACCAGACCAACCCGTTGTCCGAGATCACGCACAAGCGGCGACTTTCGGCGCTCGGGCCAGGCGGTCTGACGCGTGAGCGCGCCGGCTTCGAGGTGCGCGACGTGCATCCGACCCACTACGGCCGGATCTGCCCGATCGAGACGCCGGAAGGTCCGAACATCGGCCTGATCAACTCGCTGGCCACGTTCGCCCGCGTCAACAAGTACGGCTTCATCGAAAGCCCCTATCGCCGGGTGCGCGACGGGAAGCTGATGGACGAAGTGAATTATCTCTCCGCCATGGAAGAGATGCGCCATCACGTGGCGCAGGCCAATGCCGAGATCGACGGCGAAGGCCGCCTGATGGAGGACCTGGTAACGGTTCGCTACCAGGGCGACGTGATGCTCGTTCCCGTCGACAAGGTCGATTACATCGACGTGTCGCCGAAGCAGCTCGTGTCGGTGGCAGCGGCGCTCATTCCGTTCCTCGAGAACGACGACGCCAACCGCGCGTTGATGGGCTCCAACATGCAGCGGCAGGCCGTGCCGCTGATCAAGGCGGAAGCGCCGCTGGTCGGCACCGGCATGGAAGAAGTCGTGGCACGCGATTCCGGCGCGGCGATCGCTGCCCGGCGGACGGGTGTCGTCGACCAGGTGGATGCGACGCGTATCGTCGTCCGCGCAACGGAGGAAACCGATCCCTCGAAGCCGGGCGTCGACATCTACCGGTTGCGCAAGTTCCAGCGCTCGAACCAGAACACCTGCATCAACCAGCGTCCGCTCGTGAACGTGGGCGACCGGGTGCAGGCGGGTGAAATCGTGGCCGACGGGCCGTCGACGGATCTCGGCGATCTGGCGCTGGGCAAGAACGTGCTCGTCGCGTTCATGCCCTGGATGGGCTACAACTTCGAGGACTCGATCCTGCTCTCGGAGCGCGTGGTGTCCGAGGACATCTTCACCTCGATCCATATCGAAGAGTTCGAGGTGATGGCCCGCGACACCAAGCTCGGGCCTGAGGAGATCACGCGCGACATTCCGAACGTGTCGGAAGAAGCGCTGAAGAACCTCGACGAAGCGGGCATCGTCTACATCGGCGCCGAGGTGCAGCCGGGCGACATTCTCGTCGGCAAGATCACGCCAAAGGGCGAAAGCCCGATGACGCCGGAAGAGAAGCTGCTGCGGGCGATCTTCGGCGAAAAGGCGTCGGACGTGCGCGATACGTCGCTGCGGTTGCCGCCGGGCGTCGCCGGAACCATCGTCGAGGTGCGCGTCTTCAACCGGCACGGCGTCGAGAAGGACGAGCGCGCGATGGCGATCGAGCGAGAGGAGATCGAGCGGCTCGCCAAGGACCGCGACGACGAGCTGCAGATCCTCGATCGCAACGTCTATGGCCGTCTCAAGGACAGCCTCATGGGCCAGGAAGTGGCCAAGGGGCCGAAGGGCGCGCGCAAGGGCACGCTCATCGACGAGGCCGTGCTCGGCGAGATCCCGCGCAGCCAGTGGTGGGAGATCGGCCTCAAGGACGAGAAGGCCATGGCCGCGGTCGAGGCCATCCAGAAGCAGTACGAGGAGGCCAAGAAGGGCCTCGAGCGGCGCTTCGTCGACAAGGTCGACAAGCTGCAGCGCGGTGATGAACTGCCGCCCGGCGTCATGAAGATGGTCAAGGTCTTCGTCGCCGTGAAGCGCAAGATCCAGCCGGGCGACAAGATGGCCGGCCGGCACGGCAACAAGGGCGTCGTCTCGCGCATCGTGCCCTGCGAGGACATGCCGTTCCTCGAGGACGGGACGCACGTCGACGTGGTGCTCAACCCGCTCGGCGTGCCGAGCCGCATGAACGTCGGGCAGATCCTCGAGACGCACATGGGCTGGGCCTGCCGCGGTCTCGGCCGCGTCATCGACAACGCGCTCGAGCAGTACCATGCCTCGGGCAATGTGAAGCCGGTCAAGGATGCGCTGTCGCGGATCTACGGCGAGCGCGAGGAGGTCGAAGGGCTCGGAGACGACGAGAAGCTGGCACTCGCCAAGCAGATGCGGAACGGCGTGCCGATCGCTACCCCCGTGTTCGACGGGGCACGCGAGCCGAACATCGTCGAAATGCTGAGCCTGGCCGGGTTCGACTCGTCGGGGCAGGTCAGCCTGCACGACGGGCGGACGGGCGAGCAATTCGATCGCAAGGTCACCGTCGGCTACAAGTACGTGCTCAAGCTGCACCACCTTGTCGACGACAAGATCCATGCGCGCTCGATCGGTCCGTACAGCCTCGTCACCCAGCAGCCGCTGGGCGGCAAGGCCCAGTTCGGCGGACAGCGTTTCGGCGAGATGGAGGTGTGGGCGCTCGAAGCCTATGGCGCCGCCTACACGCTGCAGGAGATGCTGACCGTGAAGTCCGACGACGTCGCCGGTCGTACCAAGGTCTACGAGGCGATCGTCCGCGGCGACGACACCTTCGAAGCCGGTATCCCGGAGAGCTTCAACGTGCTGGTCAAGGAAATCCGCGCGCTCGGCCTCCACGTCGATCTGATGAACTCGGACCCGACAGCCCTCGCGCCGCCGGCCGAGGAAGAGGTGAGCAAGGCCAAGCTGCCGCTGCCGCCTGCCGCCGAGTGATCGTCGATCGAACACCTGGGGCGCCGCTGCGCGCGGCGCCCGTCATGCCGGTCGGCGAGACCGGTCGAGATCAGAGCGGACGCTGCGCCCGGGCGCTCCGCATCCGAGGAGAAAGCCGATGAACGAGATCACGAACATCTTCAAGCAGCAGGCGCCGGCCCCGACGTTCGATCAGATCAAGATCTCGATCGCGTCGCCCGACGACATCCTGTCCTGGTCGTTCGGCGAGATCAAGAAGCCGGAGACGATCAACTACCGCACGTTCAAGCCTGAGCGTGACGGCCTGTTCTGCGCGCGCATCTTTGGCCCGATCAAGGACTACGAGTGCTTGTGCGGCAAGTACAAGCGCATGAAGTACAAGGGCCTGATCTGCGAGAAGTGCGGCGTCGAGGTGACGCTCGCCAAGGTGCGCCGCGAGCGCATGGGCCACATCGAACTGGCCGCACCCGTCGCCCACATCTGGTTCCTCAAGTCGCTGCCGTCGCGCATCGGTTTGCTGCTCGACATGGCGCTCAAGGATCTCGAGCGCGTGCTGTACTTCGAGAACTACATCGTCACCGAGCCGGGCGTGACGACGTTCAAGGAGAAGCAGCTGCTCTCCGAGGAACAGTACATCCAGGCTGTCGAAGAGTTCGGCCAGGACAGCTTCTCCGCCGGCATCGGCGCCGAGGCGATCCGTGAATTGCTGACCGGAATGGACCTCGTGCGGATCGCCGAGGAACTGCGCCAGGAAATCGCCGAGTCGACCACCGAACTGAAGCCGAAGAAGCTCGGTAAGCGTTTGAAGGTCATCGAGGCGTTCATCGAGAGCGGCAACCGTCCCGAATGGATGGTGCTGACGCACGTGCCGGTTCTGCCGCCGGAGTTGCGCCCGCTCGTTCCCCTCGACGGCGGTCGCTTCGCGACGTCCGATCTCAACGATCTCTACCGCCGCGTCATCAACCGCAACAACCGCCTCAAGCGGCTGATGGAGCTGCGCGCGCCCGACATCATCATCCGCAACGAGAAGCGGATGCTGCAGGAATCCGTCGACGCGCTGTTCGACAACGGCCGCCGTGGCCGTGTCATCACCGGTGCCAACAAGCGCCCGCTGAAGTCGCTCGCCGACATGCTCAAGGGCAAGCAGGGCCGCTTCCGCCAGAACCTGCTCGGCAAGCGCGTCGACTACTCGGGGCGTTCGGTCATCGTGGTCGGCCCCGAACTCAAGCTGCACCAGTGCGGCCTACCGAAGAAGATGGCTCTCGAGCTGTTCAAGCCGTTCATCTACGCGCGGCTGCAGACGCTCGGTCAGGCGGCCACCGTCAAGCAGGCCAAGAAG
>JBGSJD010000089.1:0-1798 GCA_041742195.1 Hyphomicrobiaceae bacterium | reverse complement strand
GCCGCCGAGGCTCTCGCAGGGCTCGGCCGCCAAGCCCTCCACGCGGCGGTGCTCGGCTTCGAGCATCCCGTCACGGGCGAGCCGATGCAGTTCGAAAGTCCCCTCCCGCCCGATATGGCGGCGCTTTTGGCGGCGCTCCGGCCTTCCCCCCGAAAGAATGCACCGTCCCGAAAGGCAAAATCGACGGAATCCGGCCGCCGCCGCCGTTAATCCCGTCGCAATGGTCAACTTTGCAGTGAACCGATTGGCCTCTCGAAACGTCTTGATAGCAATCGTTGTGGATACGGGTTGCGGCACGCAATGGTCGGCCCCAATCCTGTCACGGCGGTTTGAAATCGGGTGACGGCAATACACGGGATCGTGGTTTGTGATTGACGTTCAGTGGCGCTAGGGATGGTTCGACCCGCTCGCGCATGTCGCCGGGCGGTATGAAGTCTCTGAGGGAGCAGCTGGTCGGGTTCGAGCCCGATGGCTGGGTAAAAGGAATGGCAACGAGGACTCTTCCGTCGATTGCAGCTGGTTCTGGCGGTCTTGCGAGATATCTCGAGGAGATCCGCCGCTTCCCGATGCTGGAGCCCGCCGAGGAGTACATGCTCGCCAAACGTTGGCAGGAGCATGAGGATTCGGACGCCGCTCAGAAGCTGGTCACGTCTCATCTTCGCCTGGTGGCGCGCATCGCCATGGGCTATCGCGGCTACGGCCTGCCGATCGGCGAAGTGATCTCCGAGGGCAACGTCGGCCTCATGCAGGCCGTCAAGCGCTTCGAGCCCGATCGCGGCTTCCGCCTCGCGACCTACGCCATGTGGTGGATCCGCGCCTCGATCCAGGAGTACATACTGCGCTCTTGGAGCCTCGTGAAGATGGGCACCACGGCGGCCCAGAAGAAGCTGTTTTTCAATCTGCGCCGCGTCAAGGGCCAGATCCAGGCGCTCGAGGAGGGCGACCTCAAGCCGGAGCAGGTGAAGCAGATCGCGACCAAACTCGGTGTTCCCGAGGAGGACGTGATCTCGATGAACCGTCGCCTGTCCGGCGATGCGCCGCTGAACGCGCCCGTCCGCTCCGACACCGAGTCCGGTGGCGAATGGCAGGATTGGCTCGTCGACGAGACGCCGAACCAGGAGGAGCGACTCGCTGAGAGCGAGGAACTGAGCCGCCGCCGGTCCTACCTCGCGCTGGCCATGACGGCCCTCAACGACCGCGAGAAGCGGATCTTCGAGGCACGCCGTCTGCAGGATGACCCGGCCACGCTCGAGGATCTGTCGGCCGAGTTCGGCGTCAGCCGCGAGCGGATCCGCCAGATCGAGGTGCGCGCCTTCGAGAAGATCCAGCGCGCGGTGCAGAAGTCGGCCAAGGGTGACGCCGTCTCCGCGGACTGATCGAATTACCAACAAGCTCCAGGTTGAGAGCATGAGCAGAGCGCCGGTCCCGAAAGGGGCCGGCGCTTTTTCTGTTTTCGGGCTTATGCAACCCGAGAGTCTAGTCTGCCAAAATCAGGGAATTGCAGTCACGGTAATGGTTTTGTAGACTGCCTCATGTAATTTAGCGGCAGTTTTTCTTCAAATCCGGACCACTGTGCACGTCCGGACGAAGTTCGCGAGTTGGGGGTATCAGCGTGAGCGTGATCATCTATTCCGGGCCGGGCAACGACTCGGTCGTCGGCAGCGCCGGCAATGACGTCCTGGTCGGCGAAGCCGGCAACGACACCATCGAGGGCCTCGCCGGCGATGACGCCATCTGGGGCGGCGGCGGCAACGACCATCTGATGGGCGGCGAAGGCGCGGACGGCCTCGTCGGCGAC
>JBGSJD010000088.1:0-6298 GCA_041742195.1 Hyphomicrobiaceae bacterium | reverse complement strand
CCCGCTCGAGGAGGCGAGGGCCGGGAAGCCGAGTCCCGTCAGGATGCGGGCCGATCCCGCGTCCCAGGCATTGGCGATCACGAAGCTCGGGGCGGCGGCGTGGAGGTCCGCGAAGGTGCGTGCCTTGCGGCTCTGCGCGTTGGGCATCGGGTCTCTCCCAGGGTCAAGATCTCGGCGCGTCGTAGCACGTCCGGCGGCGGTGCGCCGTTGCGAACTTGCTTGTCTGGACATTACAAGGGGCCTTGCTAAGCTTCGTCGCCGTCGCGTCCCTGCGGCGGGGGCGACCCAGAACCACAATTGCGCAGCAGCGTCTCAGCCTCATGTCAGGCGGCGCGCGAACGACATGCGCTCGAGGAGGAGACATGTACCGGCACGTTGTCGACTACATCATCGTTGGCGCCGGCTCGGCGGGTGCCGCGCTCGCCTATCGGCTCACGGAGAACGGCAGGTATCGTGTTCTGCTGCTCGAGGCCGGGAAGGAGACGCATCCGCTGTCGCGCATTCCGATCTCGTTCGCGCGCTTCATCAACCGGCCGGGCGTGAACTGGCTCTACGCGTCGGAGGCCGAGGCCGCGACCGGGGGGCGAAAGATCCCCATTCCGCGCGGCAAGATGCTCGGCGGGTCGAGCGCCATCAACGGCATGGTGTGGGTGCGCGGCCAGCCGCAGGACTTCGATACCTGGGCGCAGCTCGGAAACCGGGGCTGGAGCTATCAGGACGTGCTGCCGATCTTCAAGCGGATGGAAAGCTATCAGGGGGGTGACGCCGACTATCGTGGCCGGGAAGGTCCCTTGCGGATCTCCGACATTCACGAGAGCGGCAAGCTTTACGACAGCTTCTTCGAGGCCGCACAAATCAACGGCATCAAGCGCAACGACGACTACAACGGGCCGGACCAGGAGGGCATTGCGATGTCGCAGGCCTCGATCCGGAGGGGCCAGCGCATGAGCACGGCGCGCTGCTATCTCGATCCGATCCGGCACAAGCCGAACATCGATATCGAGACGAGCGCGCACGCCGAGAAGCTCATCATCGAAGGAAAGCGCTGCACGGGCGTCCGTTACCGGGTGGGCGATCAGGTGCGGGAGGCCACGGCGACGCGCGAAGTGATCGTCTCGACGGGCGCGATCGGCTCGCCGCAGCTTCTCGAGTTGTCGGGCATCGGCCAGCCGGAGCGACTGAAGGGTCTCGGCATCGAGGTGCGCCACGCGCTTGCCGGTGTCGGCGAGAACCTGCGCGACCATTGGGCGCCACGCATGAAGTGGCGGGTCGGGCGGCACGGCGTGACGTTCAACGAGCGCGCCCGCGGCATCAATGGTCTTGGGCAGGGGCTCCAGTATTTCCTGACGGGCAAGGGGTTCCTGTCGCTGCCGGCGTCGCCAATGCGCGCATTCTTCAAGACGCGCGAGGGGCTTGCCAGCCCCGACGCCATGTTCATGGTGCAGCCGTTCCTCGTGACACCCGATCTGTGGCTCGACAAGCAGGCGGGTCTCACCATCATCACCCACCAGATGCGGCCGGAGAGCAAAGGCTCGATCCACGTCACGTCGAAGGATGCGTCGCAGCCGCCGGCGGTGAAGTTCAATTTCCTGGCCGAGAGCATCGACCGGGATTGCGTGCTGGCGGCGATGCGGCTCGTGCGGAAGGTCGTGGAGTCCGAGCCGCTCAAGTGGCTCGAAGCCGATGAGTTCGGACCCGGCAAGCAGGCGACGACGGACGACGAACTGCTCGACTACGTGACGCGGACGGCCGAGACGACCTATCACCCGGTCGGGACCTGCAAGATGGGCAACGATCCGATGGCCGTTGTCGACGATAGGCTGAGGGTCCGTGGCCTCTCGGGGCTGCGTGTCGCCGATGCCTCGATCATGCCGACGTTGACCTCCGGCAACACCAACGCACCGTCGATCATGATCGGCGAGAAGTGCGCGTCGATGGTGCTCGAGGAAGCCGAGGCGGCGGTCGCGGCGTGAGCGGCGCCGGCGGGCAGTGCGGATGATACCGCGCTGCCGCCGTCAGCGTGCGAGCGAGGGGGCGAGTTCGGTTGTGGCGTGGCGTGCGGGCGGCGTGCCGGGCTGTGGCACGGCGCTCACGTCGGGCAGATAGCCGTGGGCCTGGGACTTCATGCCCAGCACCTTGCGCAGCAGCATCTTGAAGCCAGACATCTCCGCCTCGAAGTCGAGGGTATGGAGATTGTCGCCGTCGATGATCCGGGGGATCAGGAGCCGGTGCGTCTCTGGCATTGCGATGCCATCCGCAACGGTCGTGGCACTTTCGACACCATGGTCGAGCAGGGCCTCGACGGCCGACCGGCTCGAGAGTCCCGACGGGTAACAAAAATGGACGAAGTGCTGCCGCGCCACTCCAAGTATCCCGGCAAGGACGTCGGCATTCCGGTCAAGTTCGTCCTGGACGGCTTTCGGGCTGAGATCGTGCAGCGAATGCGTGTGGGTGTGGAGTTGAACGTCGACGATCCCGCGGTCGAAGAGGTCCTTCAACTCGTCAGGCGTCATGTAAGAGAAATTGCGGGACTTGATGATGCTCTCGATATCGTAGCCGAGGGCTTCTGCAACGACCTTGGCGGCCGACAGGCGAGCCTCCAACGGTGAGGCCGTGTCGCAAGCGGTCTTCATGGCCGCCTCGATCGGCGGTGCCAGTTTGGGATATCCGCTCAGCTGGTGGAGATAGGATGCGAGGACGTTCGGGATCCAGTTGCCGGTGACGACGGGTTCCGAGTGACAATAGAGCGTCGCCGGTATCCGATGCTCCTGCAATGCCGGGGCCATGGCACTCGCCGTGCTGTACCATCCGTCGTCGATCGTCACGACGACGGGCACGCCGCGCATGGGCCTCGTTCCCTTCATCATTTCGACCGCATCGCCGAGTGACACGGGCTCGTAGCCGAGATCGCGCAGTCGTGAGATGCGTGCCGCGAATGTCTCGGGGCGGATGAACATGGCATCGCCACTGAAGGGCACGTCGGAGATCCACGCTCCGTGATAGCAAAGAACGCGGACGGACTTGCGTGTCAGGGCGCGGCTCAACGCAAAGGCACCGCAAAGCTTCGCGGTTCGCAATAAAAAGATACGGGCCTTCGTCGCAAACATGGGATAGCCCCCCTCGTACGCGCCTTCGCCTCTGCCCGAGAGGCTCCGACCCACAAACACTGCTCCGGTCTGGCGCAAAAAATCCTCGCCTTCGAACGACTGGCCGAAACATCACAAATTTGTGTCGGTGCGATAGATCATCGCAACGCAGGGGTCAACCGTTTGATTCGTCTGGTTTCTCGAGTGAGCCCTCATCGATCGCCGCGAAAAACCGGTTCACCGGTGACGAACGTGTTCCGTAACCAGACGTTTTCCGAGCCGGGAGAATGGTCCCAGTAGGCGACCGCGCCGAAGTTGCCACCCTTGGCGAAGAGGTTGCGGCCTATGATGTTGCCTTCGACGCGAATAGCGCGGGGCGGGCGTCCGCCACCGGCCACGGCCTGGGCGCCGCCGTAGATGGTCCAGCCACCACCCGAGATATAGGTGTCGGTCACGGTGATGCGCGCGCCCGACAGATTGAGGCAGCTGGTCTGGGGATGGCGGTTGACGATGCGACTGCGGGCGATCTCGACGTCGCTCGCCTGCCCGAGAAGCTGGATGCCGTCGTTGTGGTCGCCCTTTGCGGCCACAAGGTCGTCGATCAGGGTTTCAAGAACCCGGACGTGGGGGGCGTGGATCTGTATGCCGTCGGCGGCGCGGTGGAGGTGGCTGCGGTAGACGGTCACGGACGAGCTGCGAAGATAGAGCCCGCGCTGGAGGTGGGCTGTCGTCGCGGACGATGTGCTCGACCAGAGGAAGAGGACCGGGCCGGCTTCCGGGCGGGTGTGAAGCGCCCAGGGCGCGGCCATCGTCGGTGAGATCGAGACGCGGCGAAAGACGACGGGACGGCGCGTATAGACGTCGACGGGGCCCGCAAACGTAACGTTCTCGATCAACAGGTGAGGGCTTTGCACAGAGTGGCCGTCGTAGTTGGCCGGGGCGTCGATCCGCTTTGCGAACGGGTAGTCGTGACCGTCCCGGATCTCGGTGCCTGCGGCGGCGATCGGCGTCCAAGGGCCGTTGGCGGATGGTCCGACGAGCGATCGATCGAGGACGATGCCGTGCCGTATGGCGAGCGGAGGCCTCCCGTCGGCCGAGCGGGCGGGGGCGGTGATCACGAGGGCCAGCAGCCCGGCGCATGAGACCGATAAATGGCGCAGCATCATGTGGCTGTCGTCCGTTCGGGTGGGGCGCACGCGGGCGCGGTCGGGACGGCAGTCCGTCCGCTTCCAAGGTGCGGCGGTCGCGATTAAGAACGGGTTGAGTAGTCACGCCCGGCGGTGGCCGCCGAGCAAGAGGGGTAAGATTTCATGAGCGATGGCGTCGGAACGAAGGGCCGGGACTGGCTGATGGATCGGGCGGTCTTCCGGCAATGGTGCCGGGTGCCGGTCCGGTACAACGACCTCGACCCGCTCGGACATGTCAACAACACGGCGACGGCGATCTTCTTCGAGGAAGCGCGCTGCCGGCTGATCACGCCAAAACTGAAGGCGCATGGCGCGCACGTCGACATGGTGCTGGCGGCGACCGCCATCGACTATCGTCGGGAGCTGCACTACCCCGGCGAGGTCGAGATCGGCACGGTCCTGACGCGGCTCGGCAGCAAATCGTTCGGCCTTGCGCACGGCATCTTTCAGGACGGGATCTGTGCCGGCACGGGCGAGGTGGTGCTCGTGGTGTTCGATCTGGAGCGGCGCACGGCACTGACGCCGCCCGATGACGTTCGGGCGTTCCTCGAAACACTCAAGGCGGACTGACTCGCGACATTCGTCCGGCTACGGCGAAACGGGTCGCGTTCGCCGTGCGGGGGGATCAGGCACGCGCGCCGTTGAAGCCGGGCGGCAGCGGAATCTCAGGGCGCTCGATGCCGGCCGTCGGGTCGTCCATGCGGCGGGACTTGCCCTCGAAGAAGGCGCCCTGCTCGATCGCGAGCTGGCTGTGGAAGATGTCGCCCTCGACCTTGCTCGACGATTGGAGCACGACGCGCTTGCCGCGGATCGAGCCGTGGACGGTGCCGCGGATGATCACTTCGTCGGCGACGATGCCGCCCGTGATGCGGGCGTTCTCGCCGATGATGATGTTGGCCGCGTGAAGGTCGCCCTGGACGTCGCCGTCGATCTGGATCTCGCCCTTGGAGACGAGATTGCCGATGATGGTCAGGTCCGAGCCGATGCGCGATTCGCCGCCCTTGCCACCGATCGGCCGGGACATCGACGGGGTCGGGGAAGGCATTGGTCCGCTTGGTGGCAGAGGTGGCGCTGTCCGCGGCATGTCGAACGCGGTCGGTTCCTTGTCCGGCTTCTTTGTGAACATCCGACGTACTCCCCTCGCACGACCGGCCCGCCTGTCCCCCGGTGGCCGGACTCCTGACTGGAACAACACAACGCTTCGACGCCGTCGACGGATTGTCGGAACAAGGAGCGAGCCGAACCAGCCGTCGTGCGCCGATGCCGAGCGATCCGTCCAATTAGCATGGAACGCCAGGCAGGTCATCGTCAGTTGTGCAAATCTGTTGCCTTCGGGTGCGGTGGTGGCCGGCGAGTGACTATCCGACCGCGACGAGCGGCTTGTAGAAGCCGGGGGTCAAGCCGGCCTCCGAGCGCGCGCGGTCGTTGAACGGCGGCTTCAGTGGCCCACGGAAATGGCGACGAACGAGGTCGTGGAAGAGGGGCTCGGGGGCGAGCCCGGCGCGCTCGGCCAGATAGCGGAACCATCGGGCTCCGCAGGCGACGTGCTTCTTCTCGTCGGTGTAGATCACGTCGAGGACGGCGGCCGACGCCGCATCGCCGGAGGCTTCGAGGCTGCGGAGCATCGACGGCGTGACGTCGAGGCCGCGCGCCTCCAGCACCAGCGGCACGATGGCGATCCGGGCAATCAGGGAGTGACCTGTCGCCTGGGCCGCCTGCCAGAGTCCGTCGTGGGCCGGAAGGTCGCCATAGGTAGCGCCCAACTCCGCCAGTCTCCCGCTCACGAGCGCGAAATGCTCCGCTTCCTCGCGACCGACGCGCACCCAGTCGTCGAAGAAGCGCCGCGGCACTGCTTCATGCGCGAAGCGGCCGAGCAGATCCCACGTCATGTCGACGGCATTGAGTTCGATGTGCGCGAGAGAGTGCAGGAGCGCGATCCGACCGCGCTCGCCTGCGCCCGATCGCCGGGGCATGTCGCGGGGCGGGCGCAGTTCCGGTCGATCAGGACGGCCGGGACGGTCCGGC
>JBGSJD010000087.1:0-2591 GCA_041742195.1 Hyphomicrobiaceae bacterium | reverse complement strand
CGAGGCCGGCTGCGGCGAGGCCCGTCTCCTCGGCCAGTTCGCGGGCGATGGAGGCGTCGAGATCGATGGTTGTGGCGTCGGCGAGGTCGCGGGCGTCGAGAAAGCCGCCGGGGAGGTAGACGTGGCCGGGGTTCATGGTGTCGAGGGCCGTGCGTCCGAGCAGGATGGCGCCGTCGGCCGTCCGGACGATGGCGGAGCCGAAGCCGTCGAGCGTCGTGCCGTCGTCGGGAAGGCCGCCGTCGCGCCAATAGAGGAAGGCCGAGAAGCGTTCGAGGCTGAACGTGGCCGTGACGCGGTGGCCGGCGACGTCGAGGTGGCGGAGGACGAAGACGCGGCCATCGTAGAGCGACGGATTGGCGGCCGAACGGACGTCCCAGTAGGCCGCGATCGTCTCGGAGTGCTGAGTCGCGAACGGCCAGGGCTCGTGCGTCACCCGGAGCGCGAGGTCGGTCGTGCGGAGAATGGAGGCGTTGGGCGACATCTCGGCTCGGGGGGGCAGGGGGTGGCTCAACGCGGCGGTCGCACATCGGGGCGGGGCGGTCAACCGGATCACGACGATGGTGCAGAGCCGATATGCCGGGATGAGACGGCCCGCCGCTTGTTGTCGGCGGGAGAGGCGTGGTAATCCGGGGCGTCCCGGAACAGCAGGAACGCCCAATGAACGACGCCAGCATGTCCAAGGCGGCCACGCGCGCCTTTTTCTCGGCCTCGCTTGCCGAGGCGGATCCTGAGTTGAACGGCACGATCCTCAGGGAATTCAAACGGCAGCAGACCGAGATCGAGCTGATCGCGTCCGAGAACATCGTGTCGCGGGCGGTGCTCGAGGCGGCCGGCTCGGTGATGACCAACAAGTACGCCGAAGGGTACCCGGGCAAGCGCTATTATGGCGGCTGCCAGTACGTCGACGAGGCCGAGACGCTCGCCATCGAGCGGGCCAAGAAGCTGTTCGGCGCCCAATTCGCCAACGTGCAGCCGAACTCCGGCAGCCAGATGAATCAGGCCGTGTTCCTGGCGCTGCTGCAACCCGGCGACACGTTCATGGGCCTCGATCTCAACTCTGGCGGGCATCTGACGCACGGTTCGCCGGTCAACATGAGCGGCAAGTGGTTCAAGGTCGCGCCCTACGGCGTCCGGCGCGAGGACCAGCTCATCGACATGGACGAGGTGGCGCGGATCGCGCGCGAGGCCAAGCCGAAGCTGATCATCGCCGGCGGCACTGCCTATTCGCGGTTCTGGGACTGGAAGCGGTTCCGGGAGATCGCGGACGAGGTCGGCGCCTATCTGATGGTCGACATGGCGCACATCGCGGGGCTCGTCGCCGGTGGCGTGCATCCCTCGCCGGTTCCCCATGCGCATGTCGTCACCTCGACGACGCACAAGTCGCTCCGGGGTCCGCGCGGCGGGCTCATTCTCACGAACGACGAGGCGCTGGCCAAGAAGTTCAACTCGGCCGTGTTCCCGGGCCTTCAGGGCGGGCCGCTGATGCACATCATCGCGGCCAAAGCCGTCGCGTTCGGCGAGGCGCTCCGGCCGGAGTTCAAGGCCTATGCGCAGGCCGTCGCCGACAACGCCAAGGCGCTCGCCGCGACGATCAAGGCCGGCGGCTACGACATCGTGGCGGGTGGCACCGACAACCATCTGCTGCTGGTCGATCTCAGGCCCAAGGATCTCACCGGCAAGGCCGGCGAGATCGGCCTCGGGCGGGCGCATATCACCTGCAACAAGAACGGTGTGCCGTTCGATCCGCGCTCGCCGTTCGTCACCTCCGGCATCCGGCTCGGCACGCCGGCGGGAACCACGCGCGGCTTCGGGGTTGGCGAGTTCGAGGAGATCGGGCGTATGATCGTCGAGGTGCTCGACGGCCTTGCACGCAATGGCGATGCGGGCGACGCTCAGCTCGAGAACCGGATCAAGGATCAGGCCATCGCGCTCTGCGGCCGGTTCCCGATCTACAGCTGACGTCCAGACCCACCTCTGCCATAGCCGGGGCAGCCCCGCGGAGACGATACGATGCGCTGCCCCTACTGTTCGGGCGAGAACACCCAGGTCAAGGACAGTCGCCCGACCGAAGAGAACGCAGCCATCCGTCGGCGGCGGATCTGTCCGGATTGCGGCGGGCGCTTCACGACGTTCGAGCGGGTGCAACTGCGCGAACTCACGATCATCAAGCGCTCGGGCCGGCGCGTGCCGTTCGACCGGGACAAGCTCGCCCGGTCGATCGAGGTGGCGCTGCGCAAGCGGCCGGTCGATCCGGATCGCGTCGAGCGGATGATCTCGGGGATCGCGCGCCAGCTCGAAAGCATGGGCGAGAGCGAGCTGCCGTCGTCGGTCATCGGCGGGTTCGTCATGGAGGCGTTGCGCGGCCTCGACGCGGTCGCCTACGTGCGGTTTGCCTCCGTTTATCGCGATTTCCGCGAAGCTGCCGATTTCCAGGAGGTGCTGGGCGAGATCGCGGAGGCGGCCCCGGTCGACGCTGTGGCCGGCGGCGAGCCCGGTCTCGGCAGGCCCCTCGATCGCAAGCATTGACCGAATGACCGACCGCCGGAAGCGCTTCGATACCGAAATGATGGCCGTCGCGATCCGCATGGCGC
>JBGSJD010000086.1:0-5928 GCA_041742195.1 Hyphomicrobiaceae bacterium | reverse complement strand
GCAGCGGCGCCCAGCCGGGCTACGAGCCCAACGCCGGCGCCCCGATGACCATCGCCGTCGAGTTCCAGGGCATGGGCGAATGGCAGGAGATCAGCCGCCAGCTCGCCCAAACCCAGAATGTCAACGGCCTCGAGGTCCTGGGTCTCTCGGCTCGCGGAGCGCGTGTGTCGCTGAGCTACCCCGGCGGGCCGCAAAATCTTGCCCTGGCCCTCGCATCGAGGGGCTTGATCCTGGAGAATACGCGGAACGGCTGGCGCCTCGTTCGCCGCTGAAGTGCCTCCTCCTAAAGCATCCCGAGCGACCGTTTGCGGTTCGGTGGCGGGAACGCCGCATCGAGCGCGGCCAGATCGTCCGCGTCGAGCACGAGGTTGGCAGCCGCGAAGTTCTCGCGAACATGCGCGAGGTTGGATGCCTTCGGGATCGAAACAACATGCGGGTGCCGCATCGTCCACGCGATGGCGACCGCCGACGGCGCGACGCCATGCTTCCTGGCGACGGCCGCAAGCGCGCCGTTACCGAGTATGGCGCCTTGCCCGAGCGGCGAATAGGCCATGATCATCTCGCCGTGACGCTCGCAATCGGCGACGAGATCGAAGTCGATCCCCCGCGAGCCGAGGTGATAGAGCACCTGGTTCGAGGCGCAGTTGGCGCCCTTCGCCACGGCCCTCAGGTCCTCCATGTCCTCGACGTCGAAGTTCGAGACACCCCAGTGCCGGATCTTCCCGTCCGCCTTGAGTTTCTCGAAAGCGGCCACGGTGTCGGACAGCGGATGCGAGCCCTGCCAATGCAGCAGATAAAGGTCGATCCGGTCGGTCTTGAGCCGCTTCAGGCTGCGCTCGCAGGCGGCGATGGCACCGGCCCGCGAGGCGTTGTGCGGATAGACTTTCGAGACGATGAAGAGCCCGTCGCGGCGCCCTGCCGTCGCTTCGGCGATGACCTCCTCCGCGCCCCCCTCTCCGTACATTTCCGCCGTGTCGATCAGCGTGATCCCGAGGTCCAGTGCGGCGGCGATCGCCTTCGCCTCGGTTGCGCGGTCGCTGCGCCGCTCGCCCATGTGCCAGGTGCCGATACCGAGCCGGGGGATCGTCTCTCCGGTCTTGAGCCGGGTGCTCCGCATGGAAGGTGCTCCGCAAGTGTTGGGCCGTCAGCCGCGAGGCTCGCACATCTTGCACAACGTCGGTACCCTTGACAGGCTGGACGGGGGACGCGGGACGCGAGCGGAGTGGAACGATGACACACGGCATGGTTTCGGCAGCGCAGCCGGAGGCGGTGGAGGCAGGGCTAGAGACGTTGAAGGCCGGCGGCAACGCGGTCGATGCCGCCGTCGCGACGGCGCTCGTGCAGACGGTCGTCGATCCGCAGATGTGCGGCATCGCCGGCTTCGGCTCGCTGCACGTCTACGCCCCGCAGAAGGGGCTTCACGAATGCCTCGACTTCCACGGCCGCGCGCCGCTCGCCGTGACCCCGGACATGTGGGAGCAGCTTCTCGTCGGCGAATCCGAGGATGGCTTCGGCTTTCAGCTCGAAGGCCGCGTCAACGAGATCGGCTATGGTGCGATCACCAGCCCGATGACGCTCCGCGCCCTCGACGAGGCGCTGGGCCGCTACGGAACGCGCCGCCTCAGCGATCTGATGGAGCCGGCCATCCACTATGCCGAGCAGGGCTTCATGGTCCGCCCCCATGTGGCGGCCTACTGGAACCAGGTGCCGACCGAGGGGCGCGCCCCGCACTCCGAGTTCCTGACCGCGCTGCCAGCCACGCGCCGCATCTACGCCAAGCCGGATGGATCTCTCCGGCGCATCGGCGAGACGCTGCGCAATCCCGACATGGCCGCGACCCTGCGCCTCGTTCGCGAGCGCGGCGTCGCTGAATTCTACGAAGGCTCGATCGCCGCCCGGATCGTGGCCGACATGAAGGCCCACGGCGGCCTGATCGGCGAGGCGGACCTGCAAGGCGCCCGGCCGGAGGTCAACGCGCCGCTCTGGGGCACCTATCGCGGCCTCGACATCGCGACGAACCGCCCGCCCGGTGGCGGTCTGATGCTGATCGAGATGCTGAACATCCTCGAGCACTTCGACCTCGCCGCCATGGGACACAACTCGCCCGACTACATCGCGACGGTGGCCGAGGCGATGAAGATCGCGACCGTCGACAAGGACACCAAGGTCGGCGACCCGCGCTTCGTCTCGGTGCCGCTCGATGAGCTGACGTCCAAGGCCTACGCCGCGCCGCTGGCCGAACGCATCAGGCGCGGCGAGAAGACCAGCGTTCCCCGCCTCAAGGCAAAAGGCAAGGAGAGCGCCGACACCACCCACGTCGTCGCGGTCGACGAGAACGGCGTCATCGCCACCATGACCCACACGCTCGGCACGCCGTCGGGTGTCGTCACCGAGGGCCTTGGCTTCATGTACAATGGCGCCATGGCCGTCTTCGATCCGCGCCCGGGTCGGCCGGGCTCGCTCGCGCCCGGCAAGTCGCGCTTCTCGTCGCTGGCGCCGAGCATCCTGTTCCGTGAAGGCAAGCCGTTCCTGGCGCTGGGCGCGCCCGGCGGTACCTACATCGCGATGGGCATCCTGCAGGTGATCCTGAACGTCGTCGAGTTCGGCATGACGGCATCGGAAGCCGTCGCGGCCCCGCGCTTCAACGCCACGTCCGACACCCTCGACATCACCAACCGCATCCTGCGCGCGACGGAAGCCGAACTCGTCCGTCGCGGCTATCCGGTGCGCCGCTGGCCCATGAACTTCCACTTCGCGGGCGTCCACGCCATCCGCATGGTGGACGGCCGCCTCGACGGCGGCGCCGACCCGGGACGCGACGGCATGGCCATGGCGGTCTGACGATGGCTGCGGGGCTGAGCCGGGCGGCTCAGCCCTTGCTCTCGGCCGTCACGCGGATGTGCAGCTCGCGGAGCTGCTTGTTCGAGACCTCGGCGGGTGCCCCCATCAGGAGGTCGTTGGCCTGCTGGTTCATGGGGAACAGCGCCACGTCGCGCACGGTCTTGCAGCCCGTCAGCAGCATCACGATGCGCTCGATGCCGGCGGCCATGCCGCCATGCGGTGGCGCGCCGTACTGGAACGCGCGATAGAGCGCCCCGAACCGGCTCTCGACCGTCTCCGGCGGCAGGCCCGCGATGCCGAACGCCTTCACCATCGCATCGGGCTTGTGATTGCGGATACCGCCCGACGCGATCTCGTAGCCGTTGCACACCATGTCGTACTGGTGCGCTTTCAGTCGGAGGAGCGCCTCGGGGCCCTCTTTCTCGGCCGCTTCCAGCGCCGCCAGCCCGCCCTGAGGCATCGAGAACGGGTTGTGCGAGAAGTCGATCTTCTTTTCTTCCTCGTTCCACTCGTAGAACGGGAAATCGACGATCCAGCACAACGCGAAACGGTTCTCGTCGACGAGCTTCAGCTCGCGCCCGATCTCGTCGCGCGCCAGCCCCGCGAACTTGTAGAACTTCGCCGGATCGCCGGCCGTGAAGAAGCAGGCGTCGCCCGTGGCGAGCCCCATCTGCGTCTGGATGGCCTCGGCCCGTTCGGCCCCGATGTTCTTCGCGATCGGCCCCGCGCCGGCAGCGCCCTCTTCGGCCCGCCAGAAGATATACCCGAGCCCCGGCTGGCCTTGCTTCTGCGCCCAGCCGTTCATCCGGTCGCAAAACGCCCGCGAACCGCCGCCCTTCGCCGGAATGGCCCACACCCGCACCTTCGGATCGCGCTCGATCATCTGCGCGAACACCTTGAAGCCCGAGCCACGGAAGTGCTCGGTCACGTCGGCCATCTCGATCGGGTTGCGCAGATCCGGCTTGTCGGAGCCGTATTTCTGGATCGCCGTGTCGTAGGGAATGCGCGGCCACCCCTCCGTCACCGGGTGTCCGTCGGCGAACTCCTTGAACACGTTCGTGATGACGGGCTCCATGGTCTGGAACACGTCCTCCTGCTCGACGAAGCTCATCTCCACGTCGAGCTGGTAGAACTCGCCCGGCAGCCGGTCGGCGCGCGGGTCCTCGTCGCGGAAGCACGGCGCGATCTGGAAGTAGCGGTCGAAGCCCGCCATCATCAAAAGCTGCTTGTACTGCTGGGGCGCCTGCGGCAGCGCGTAGAACTTGCCGGCGTGAATGCGGCTCGGCACCAGGAAATCGCGCGCGCCCTCCGGGCTTGAGGCCGTCAGGATCGGCGTCGGGAACTCGTTGAAGCCGGCGTCGTGCATCCGCGCCCGGATCGAGCGGGTGATCGCCAGGCGCTTCATGATGACCGCGTGCAGGGTCTCGCGCCTGAGATCGAGAAACCGATAGGTGAGGCGCAGGTCTTCCGGATAGTCCGGCTCCCCGAACACGGGCACCGGCAGATCCTTGGCCTCGGACAGCACCTCGATCGCGGCCGCATAGACCTCGATGTCGCCGGTCCCGAGATCGGCATTGAGCGTCCCCTCGGGCCGCTGGCGCACCCGGCCGTCGATCTTGACGACCCACTCCGAGCGAAGCGTCTCAGCGATCTTGAAGGCCGGCGAATCCGGGTCGACCACGACCTGCGTCAGACCGTAGTGGTCGCGAAGATCGATGAACAGAACGCCGCCATGGTCGCGCACCCGGTTGACCCACCCCGAGAGCCGCACGTCCGAGCCGATGTCGGCGGAGCGCAGCGCGCCACAGGTGTGCGAGCGATAGCGGTGCAGAGAAGCCTCGGCGGCCATGGGCCAGATCCCGTTCAGTGATGGTTGATCGGCGCGGAGGAAGTGCATCGGCCCCCGCCTTTGTCAAGGTGCGGGCCGCCTCTTTGCCGGCCGCCAGGCCCCCGGTTTGGGCGTGAAGACCGGTTGGTGCGGGTTGCCTGTGTGCGACAGCCACAATTTGGCCGCGACATGCGGTGTCGGCCTGCGGTATACGGCAGGATCATGCGTGTCATAACATCCACCAGCGATCTCGCCCAGCTCTGCACCGAACTCGCCCGTCACCCCTTCGTGGCCGTCGACACCGAGTTCATGCGCGAGACCACCTTCTGGCCCAAGCTGTGCCTCGTTCAGCTTGCCTCGCCCGGCGTCGAGGCCATTGTCGATCCACAGTCCGATGACATTGATCTTGCTCCGTTTTACGAGCTGATGCTCGACGAGCGTGTGGTCAAGGTGTTCCATGCGGCCCGTCAGGACATCGAGATCGTGCACTTGAAGGCCGGTCGTGTTCCGACCCCGGTGTTCGACACACAGGTGGCCGCGATGGTGTGCGGCTTCGGCGACTCGATCTCCTACGTGAACCTCGTCAAGCGCATCACCAGCCAGGATCTGGACAAGTCGTCCCGGTTCACCGACTGGAGCCGCCGCCCGCTGTCCGAGCGCCAGATGGTCTATGCGTTGGGCGACGTGACGCACCTGCGCGACGTCTACACCCACCTGAAGGGCGAACTCGAAAAGAGCGGCCGCAGCCACTGGCTGGAAGAAGAGATGCGGGGGCTGACCGACCCTGCCACCTACGAGATTTCGCCCGAGCACGCCTGGAAGCGCCTGAAGCTGAAGGTGCGCAACCGCCGCGCCCTGGGTGTGCTAATGGAGCTTGCGGCCTGGCGCGAGCAGCAGGCCCAGTCGCAGGACGTCCCCCGCGCCCGTGTGCTGCGCGACGAGGCGCTCTACGACATCGCCAACCAGCAACCGGTCGAGACGTCGCGTCTCGCCGAGCTGAGAACGCTGTCGGACGGCTTCGCGCGCTCGGCCCGGGCCAAGGAGATCGTGGAGGCCGTGAAACGTGGCCTGCTGCGTGATCCGAAGTCCTTGCCGCCGCTCGACAATGGCCCGTCCCTGCCGGCGGA
Source organism: Hyphomicrobiaceae bacterium (assembly GCA_041742195.1). Taxonomy (GTDB): domain Bacteria; phylum Pseudomonadota; class Alphaproteobacteria; order Rhizobiales; family Hyphomicrobiaceae. Next base: position 132 of record JBGSJD010000086.1, on the reverse strand, counting down.
GGCCGGCGCCATGGTGGATCTTCTGCGGGTGTTGCTGAAGGCCGCGGCCGGCCGCCATGGCGTGGCGCCCCGCCTGATCGCCGACACCGAAGACCTCGAGCGGATCGCCGTCGAGAAGGAGCCCGACGTCGC
>JBGSJD010000085.1:0-3130 GCA_041742195.1 Hyphomicrobiaceae bacterium | reverse complement strand
GCTGGCTCGGTTGATGGCGTCCGGCGGGTTCGCGGCGTCGCTCCTCGCGCGGCGGGCCGAGCAGCCCGGGCAGGTGGAGAGGATGATCGTCGGGACCGGCGGGCGCCCGCCGGAGCGGAGCATCGGGTTCTATCGCCAGCTGATGGAGCGATCGGCGCATGTGCAAGCCGCGCTCGACATGATGGCGATGTGGGATCTCGATGCGTTGGCGCGCGATCTGACACGGTTCTCGCCGCATCTCGAAATGATAGCTTGCGGCGAGGATCGGGCGGTGCCGGCGGAGGTCTCGTTCGAGGTTTGCGGGCGGGTCAGGGGCGCTTCGGTGACCTATCTGCGCAAGCTCGGACATCTGGCGCACGAGGAAGACCCGGGTGCGGTCGCGGCGGTGGTTCGGGCCGCTTATGGACGGGTGCTGTCATCCGCTGGCGATCGCGCTTCGGCAGAGCAACGGACGGGGAGGCACACGTGACCAAACTGCCGGGCGAGCACCCACTGCGGCGATCCCTCAACGACGAGGTTCATGCCCGGCCACCCGAAGCGCTGATGGCGCCGTGCCGGCTCTCGTTTCTGGCGCTGGAGGATGCCGGCGGGGACAGGAGCGTGCATCAGGCGCCAGTCGTCGCGCTGTGCCGGCAGTTCGGCGTCGCGCCGCCGGACCCGCGCGCCAGCCACTTCAGCGCCGATTTCGGCACGTTCAGGCTCAAGTGGGAAAAGCATACCGAGTTCACGCGCTACAAGGTCATCGTGCCTTCGAAGGGCGAGGCGCCGTTCGAGGTGCGCGCGGTGGATGCGGTGCCCGAAGCCTGGGTGAGCTCGCTGCCCGGACGACTGATCGCGGGCGTTCATCTCGAGCACCTGCAGGCGGCCCGCGAGCCGCTCGACCTCGAACGTCTGAGCAAGCGCTATTTCGCCGGCAACGTTCTGATCGGGTCCACCATCGCCGACGGGCGCGCGCAGGCTTTCACGGATTTCCGCATCCGCGAGGACGGGTTCAGCCGGTTCATGATCTACGACGCGTCCTTGGCGCCGCGACAGGCCGGGCGGAGCGTGCAGCGGCTGCTCGAGATCGATGCCTATCGTATTCTGGCGATGATGGCGTTGCCGGTCGCGCGCGAACTCGGGCCGCATCTGTCAAACGCGGAGGCGGAACTCGTGTCGATCACGGCCACCCTCGCGTCGGATGATGCACAGGACGAGCCGAAGCTCCTCGACCGGCTGACGCGGCTCGAGGCGCAGATCCATCAGCGCCTCTTTGCGAGTGCGCCGCGGTTCAGCGCATCGGATGCCTACTATCGGCTCATTCGGCAACGCACGGATGAATTGCGCGAGGGACGGCTCGAGGGCGTGCAGACGTTCCGGGAGTTCATCGAGCGGCGCCTCAGTCCGGCGATGAGCACGTGCGCGGCGACGGCGACGCGACAGGAGAAACTTTCGCAGCGCGTCGCGGAGACGACGCAGCTTTTCTCGACGCGGGTCGAGGTGTCCCGGCAACGGCAATCGCAGGACGTGCTCGAATCGCTCAACAGCCGCGCGCTCCTGCAACTGCGGCTGCAGCAGACGGTCGAAGGTCTCTCGGTGGCGGCGATCACGTACTACGTCGTCGGTCTCATCGCCTATCTGGCGAAAGGCATCGTCTACGCGGGTCTTCCGGTCAGCCCGGAAGTGCTGATCGCCGCGAGCGTGCCCATCGTGGCGGTGCTCGTCGCGCTGGCGGTTCGCCGTATCCGGCGCCACATCGCGCCGGGCCACGGGGATGGCGGCAGCTAACCGGCGCGGTCGAGAGAAGGACGGGCCACATGACCTACGAAGCGACGGCCGGGTTGATCGAACTCGGCCTGTTCTACAGCCTCGTCCTTGGATTCGGGATCTGGCAGGTCGTGAAGATGCGGCGCGAGATCGCGCGGGATGCCAAGACCAAGGCCACAGGCGTCCAAAAAAGTGACATCAAAAGTGACAAATAAAATTGACACTTTCGCGCGGTGGCACATAATCGGCGCATGCTGCCATCGACGAAACAGGCTCACCCGGAACTCTCCGCCGTCATCGAGCTCCTGAAGCCGATCACGTGGTTTCCGCCCATGTGGGCGTTCGGCTGCGGGGTCGTCTCGTCAGGTGTCGCGGTGCAACCGGGAGATACCTGGCGGATCGTCGCGGGCGTGGCGCTGGCCGGCCCGCTGGTGTGTGCCGCGAGCCAGGCTGTCAATGACTGGTACGATCGTCACGTCGATGCGATCAACGAGCCGGGACGGCCGATCCCATCGGGACGGGTTCCCGGGCAATGGGGCCTCATCATCGGCGTCGCCTGGAGCCTGATGTCGCTGGCGGTGGCGTCACTGCTCGGCCCCATCGTTCTCGCCGCGACGTTTGCCGGACTTGCACTCGCATGGGCGTACAGCGCGCCGCCGCTGCGGCTCAAGCAGAACGGCTGGTACGGCAATGCCGCGTGCGGGCTCTCCTACGAGGGGCTGGCGTGGATCACGGGCGCGGCGGTCATGCTCGGCGGTTGGCCGCCGATAGAGATCGTGCTGCTCGCGCTGCTCTACAGCATCGCCGCGCACGGCATCATGACGCTCAACGATTTCAAATCGATCGAGGGCGATCGCGCGGCCGGCGTGAGGTCGCTGCCGGTGCAACTTGGTGCGCCGCAGGCCGCACTCGTTGCTTGCGTCATGATGATCGTCCCACAGGTGGTGGTCATCGTCCTGCTCGATGTCTGGGGGCACCTGCTCGCGGGTGGCCTCATCACACTGTCCGTGGCGCTGCAGATCCATTGCATGCGCCGGCTGCTGACCGATCCGAAGGCGCATGCACCCTGGTACAACGCGACGGGGGTGAGCCTCCTCGTGCTCGGGATGCTGGTGGCGGCGATCGCGGTCAGATAACCTTGGAGTGACACGATGGCAGGCGCTGGGCTCAGCTGGGTCGGTATCGTCAGGCTCGGTCTCGTGCAGACCGCGCTCGGGGCGATCATCGTGCTCACCACATCCACGATCAATCGACTGATGGTGGTCGAACTGGCGCTGCCGGCCATCGTGCCCGGCGCGCTGGTCGCGTTGCATTACGCCATGCAGATCCTGCGGCCGCGCATGGGCTACGGCTCCGACGTGCGGCAACGGCGCGTGCCGTGGAT
>JBGSJD010000084.1:0-2210 GCA_041742195.1 Hyphomicrobiaceae bacterium | reverse complement strand
ATGGCCCGTGTTCCGACCGCCGCCGATGCGCCGGGCACGACGCCCCGCATCGCGAAGCTCGCCATCGACCTGAGCGGCGCGAAGCCCACCATCGCGATCGACGCCACGTTCGCGGGTGACGCCGGCAAGTCCGACGTCTTCCTCGAGGCTCCGGATGGAGCCTGGATTCCCATGACGCGACCGCAGGACGTCTCGTCGCCCGGCACGCGCCGGTTCATCGTGGACCTGACGGACGGCGCCGATATCGCCGATCTGAAAGGCAAAACCATCCGCGCCACGCTGGTCGGCGAAACCGGCCAGTCCGAAACCACGTTCGTTTTTGCCGAAACCCGTTGATCGCCCGAGCCGGACGACGGTTCTGGCATTCGGGTGCTGCGTGTGGCCGGTGGATCGGGGCAGACCGTTCGTGTTTGGTCCGTGCCGGAATATGACTTTCTATGTTTGATATTCGTCTGTAGTTTTTCGCACAGGGCCGGAAATTTGGCCGCCATTTGAGGACACTTCAACCATGCATATTTTGACGCGTGGCGACATTCCCCAGCGGCTGCGGCTCGTCTCGGGTCTGATCCTGTTCGTGTTCGCTCTGACGCACTTCCTCAATACGGCCGTCGGCCTCGTCAGCCTCGAACAGATGGATGCGATCGACCGCTGGCGTGTCCTCGTGATCCGGTCGCTGCCCGGCACCATCATCTTTGGCAGTGCCCTCGTCATTCACATGCTGTTCGCGCTCTGGAAGCTGGCGCAGCGGAATACGTTTCGCCTGCCCTGGTGGGAGCTGCTGCAGATCGCGCTCGGCCTGCTGATCCCGTTCCTGCTCTTCCCCCACATCGTCAACACGCGGATTGCGAGCACGGTCTTCAACGTCGAGGACAACTACCTCTACGAACTCGCCCGTCTCTGGCCGGCGAACGCCATCCTCCAGAGCACGCTACTGCTGATGGTCTGGATCCATGGCTGCATCGGCATCCATTTCTGGCTACGCCTCCACGCCCCCTACCGCGCCATGCAACCGGCGCTCCTGTTCCTCGCCATCGCGATCCCGCTCGCGTCGCTCGGCGGCTTCATGATCTCCGGCCGCGCCGTGGCCGCGCTGATCGAGAATCCGGATGCGTTGCAACGGGTGCGCGAGCTGACGCGATGGCCGAACGCCGAAGCGGACGCGCTGCTGGCCACTTACCGCACCTGGACACGTCTGGGCTTCCTCGGCGTGCTGGGCCTGATCGCCGCCATTTTCGCCGCGCGCTACCTCGCCCGGATCGCGGCCCCCAAGGTGGCGATCTCTTACGCGGGCGGCGCCACGATCAATGTGCCGATCGGCCCGACGCTGCTCGAAATCTCGCGCCTCAACAAGATTCCGCACGCCTCGGTGTGCGGAGGTCGCGCCCGCTGTTCGACGTGTCGCGTCCGCATCGAGGAGGGTGGCGAGAACCTTCCCCCGGCGGTCTTCCCGGAATCGGTGACCCTGGCTGCCATCGAGGCTCCGGCGAACGTCCGCCTCGCCTGTCAGATCCGCCCGACCAAGCCGCTGGTGGTGACGCAGTTGCTGCGGCCGGTAGGTACGGGACCCGACGCCGCGGGCGTCGCGGAATCCGACTCGAGCGGCACCGAGAAGCCGCTCGCCGTCCTCTACGTGAACATGCGCGAGTTCAACGAGCTGACGCGCACCAAGCTGCCCTACGACGTGGTGTTCCTGCTGAACCAGTTCTTCACCGCCGTCGGCACCGCCATCCGCACCCAGGGCGGCACCGTCGACAAGTATATCGGCGACGGCGTCATTGCGGTCTTCGGCCAGAAGCAGGGCGTCGAGAGCGGCAGCCGGCAGGCGCTCCGGACCATCCGCGCGATCGATCTCGCGCTCGATCACCTCAATTCGGCGGTTGGCCCCGAGCTGGGCAAGCCCGTTCGGATCGCGGCCGGTCTCCACGCCGGCCATCTCGTGCTCGGTCGCATCGGGCATGGCCCGGCGGTCGATCTCACGGTGATCGGCCCCGCCATCCGGACGGCGTTGGAACTCGAGCAGCTCGCCAAGGAGCGCGACGTCCAGCTCGTGCTCTCGCTCGACGTCGCGCGGCTGGCTGGCTGGAATCCGGAAGATGAGCTCATCAGCTCGGTGCGGGTGCGCGGTATGGACGAGCCGCTCGACGTGGTGGACGTGCCCCGCGGTCGCGATCTGGCGGTGACGATTCTGGCTCCCGGCCAGGGTGAGCGCG
>JBGSJD010000083.1:0-2714 GCA_041742195.1 Hyphomicrobiaceae bacterium | reverse complement strand
GTCCGCTCCACGCAGCCGACGTCGCGGCCGAACTGGGCATCTCGACGATCGTCGTGCCGCCGAGCGCCGGCATCATCTCGGCCTATGGCCTGATCGCCTCCGACTTCATGCTGTTCGAGAGCCTGACGCGCCGGGCCCCCGCCGACGATGACGCGGCGACGCATCTGACGGCCGTCTTCGACGAGATGCAGGCGCGGGCTCGCGACCGGGCGGCGAGCCTCGGTCTCAGCGGCACCCTGCAGATGGAATTGACGGCTGGCATGCGGTTCGTCGGCCAGGCCTTCGAGGTGCCGGTCACGTTTGCTGCCGACGAGATCGCACGCCTGTCCTCGGCGCAGATCCGCGAGCGCTTCGCGGAGGCCCACCACCGCGTCTATTTCTTCGGCGGTGAGGCGGAAAAGCCCATCGAGTTCGTCTCGTTCCGTCTTGGCGTGACGCTGCCCCTCGCGGAGCTTCCATTGCTCGCCATCGACGGGACGGAGACGTCGAAGCCGAAGCCGATCGAGCTGTTCGACAAGCGGAGCTGGCAGAGCGGCGTCCTCGTGGCGCGCGGCGGCCTGGGTGCCAAGCGTCTTTCGGGTCCGGCCCTGATCGAGGACCCGACCTCGACCTTGCTCGTGCCGGGCGGTTGGACGGCGCGCCGCGACGGCAATCACAACACCATCCTCGAGCGGCAGAAGTGACAGGGGACCTGCATGCGGACGCGTGATGTGAAAAGCGACGCCGTGAAGGCGCGCTCGCGGAACGGGAAGCCGGCGCGCCGGTCGGCCAAAGCGCCGGTAGCTGCCGCGCACCGCCTTGATCCCGTCGACTACGCGGTCATCAGTCAGGCGCTGATCGCCATCGCGCGCGAGATGGGGACGAAGCTCGTCCGCTCGTCCTACTCGAATATCGTGCGCGAGGCGCAGGATGCCTCGGCCGCGCTCTTCGACGCGACGGGCAAGGTCGTGGCACAGGCCGAGCTGATCCCGATGCATCTGGGCTCCATGTCGGAGATCTTCCGCGCCTGCCTCGCAGCCCACCCGCCCGACACGCTCCAGCCCGGCGACTTCTACATCAACAGCGATCCCTACGGCGGCGGCCAGCACCTCCAGGACGTCTTCATCTTCCAGCCGATCTTCCACGCCGGTCGCATCGTCGCCTTCGCCGGCACGGTGGCCCACCATCTCGATCTCGGCGGCGGCAATCCGGGCCTCTCGCCCGACGCGGTCGACGTACACGCCGAGGGCATCATCTTTCCGCCGTCCGTCTACAGCTACGCGCGCGACTGGAACGGCGGCCCATTGGAGCGGCTCGTCGCCGCGAACGTCCGCGTTCCCGCGCAGACCATCGGCGATTTCTACGCCCAGTTCGCCGCCAACGCGATCGGCATCGCCCGCGTCGTCCAGCTTTGCGACAAGTACGGCGTCGACACCGTGACGGCTGCCATGACGGAGCTGATGGCCTACTCCGAGCGTCGCTTTCGGGCCGCATTGGCCGAGATCCCGGACGGTACCTATTTCGGCGAGGACGCGGTCGACGACGACGGCCTCTCCTACACGCCGTTGCTGGTCAAGGCCGCCGTGACGAAAGCCGGCGACACGATCTCCGTCGATTTCGCCGGCACGTGTGCGCAGGTCCGCCGCAATCTGAACTGTCCGTTCGCCTCCACCGTGTCGGCGGCGCTGTCTGCGATCAAGTCCGCCCTCACCAGTCCCGACATCCCGTTCAACGAAGGCTTCAAGCTGCCGATCAGCGTGACTGCGCCCCGGGGCAGCCTGCTCAATCCCAACTATCCGGCCCCCGTCCGCGCGCGCCTGCTGCCGGCGTACCGGTGTTTCAACGCCGTGCTGAAGGCCCTGTCGCAGGTGGTGCCCGATAAGGTCATCGCCGGCGGCAACGATGCCACGCACTCGCTCGCCCTTTCGCATCTCGGCGACAACGGGCGCTACCGCGTCTACCTCGAGATCTACGGCGGCGGCTTCGGCGGCGGTCCGCGCCATGACGGCTGTGACGCCGTCGATAGCCCGCTGTCGAACTGCACCAACACACCGGTCGAAGCCTGCGATATGGATTTCGATCACTTCCGCATTGTCGAGTACGGCCTCGTCCCCGACAGTTGTGGACACGGCCGGCGACGCGGCGGCCTCGGCTTGGTTCGCCGTTTCGAGATCCTGAAAGACGGCACCAATTTCGCGACCTATCAGGATCGCGTGCGGCTGCATCCCTATGGCCTGTTCGGCGGCACGGATGGCGAACGGACCCGCACCGAGGTGATCCGCGACGGCCGCGTGATCCGCGTCAAGGGGAAGGACCGTCTCGATCTCCAGAAGGGCGACGTGCTCGTGCTGACCACGGCCGGCGGTGGCGGCTACGGCTCGTCCGCCGACCGCGAGCCGCAGCTCGTCGAACGCGACATCGCTGAGGGCTACCTCAGCGAGGCCGTCGCCCGCCGCTTCTACGGCAAACGCAAGCGAGCCGCGCGTTAGGCTGGCTCCACGGGCGTTGGGAGCGGTCCGGTCACGCCGTACTGCGTGCGCACGGCGTCCGGCGTGACATATCCGTCGCGCAGGTCCGTGGCGATAGCGGCCGGATTGCGCTCGGCGACGGGGCCATACCCGCCGGACCCGGGCGTCACCATGTCGATGACCGAACCGGCCGGGGCCTGGAACGCGCCCTTGCTGGGCAGATGCCGCGTCTTGCCGTCGGGCGTGGTGATCGTCACGACCGCTGCG
>JBGSJD010000082.1:0-4705 GCA_041742195.1 Hyphomicrobiaceae bacterium | reverse complement strand
GGCGGGTATCGCCGGCGGCCTGCCGCGCGTCGGAGAGCGCGGCCTCGGCCATGGCTGTGTCGGCCGTGATGCGCACGAAGGCGTTGAGCTTGGCGTTTTCGCGCTCGATCAGGTCGAGCGTCGCGCGTGTGGCGGCCGTGGTGCTGGAGGACTTGGCGGACATCGGGATCGACGGGCTCCGGAAAAAGCGCGCCGATATGGCAGGCGCACCGGCTGGGCGGGAGCCACTATCTGAGCACGTCGGCTCGCCGGACGCCACCCGTTCCCAGGGACCGATCAGGCCGCCTGCGCGGCCTTCCGCACGGCATCGACGATATCGTCGACGATGGTCGCGACCATGGTCTCGTTGTCGCCCTCGGCCATGACGCGGATGACGGGCTCGGTCCCCGACGGCCGGATGACGAGGCGGCCGTTGGTGCCGAGCTTCGACTTGGCCCCTTCGATCGCCGACTTCACGCGCTCGTCCTCGAGCGGTCGCCCTGCCGAATAGCGCACGTTCTTAAGGATCTGCGGCAATGGATCAAACCGCTTGCACACTTCGCTGACGGGTTTGCCCGTCGTGACGACCGTCGCCAGCACCTGCAGCGCCGAGACGAGACCGTCGCCCGTCGTCGTGAAGTCCGACAGCACGATATGGCCGGACTGCTCGCCACCGACATTGTAGCCGTGCTTGCGCATGTGCTCGACGACGTAGCGGTCGCCGACCGCCGTCCGCGCCAACGAGAGGCCGATGCCGCCGAGATATCTCTCGAAGCCGAGGTTCGACATCACCGTCGCGACAACGCCACCACCGGCGAGCTTCCCGCGCCGGTGCCAGCTTTCTGCGATCACCGCCATGATCTGGTCGCCGTCGACGATGCGCGCCTTTTCGTCGACGATCACGACTCGGTCTGCGTCGCCGTCGAGCGCGATTCCGATGTCGGCGCGCACTTCCCGCACCTTGTCGGCGAGCGCTTCAGGCGAGGTCGAACCGCATTTGAGGTTGATGTTGCGCCCGTTCGGCTCCACGCCGATGCGGATCACTTCCGCGCCGAGCTCCCAGAGCGCTTCCGGCGCCACCTTATAGGCAGCCCCGTTGGCGCAATCGACGACGATCCGGAGCCCGTCGAGCCTGAGGTTCTTCGCGAGTGTCCGTTTGGCGAATTCTATGTAGCGCTCCTGCGCGCTCTCGATCCGCGTCGCCCGCCCGATCTTGTCGGGGGTCGCCATGAGCTGGTCGCTCGGCGCCTCGATCAGAGCCTCGATCTCGGCTTCCATCTCGTCCGACAGCTTGTAGCCGTCCGGATCGAAGAATTTGATCCCATTGTCCTCGTAGGGGTTGTGCGAGGCCGAGATCATGACGCCGAGGTCGGCGCGCATCGACCGCGTCAACATGGCCACGGCGGGCGTCGGCATTGGGCCGAGCAGGAACACGTCGATCCCGACAGCCGTGAAACCCGACAGCAGCGCGCTCTCGATCATGTAGCCCGAGAGCCGCGTATCCTTGCCGATCACAACGCGATGCCGATGACTTCCGTTGCGCGAGAACACATGCCCGGCCGCCATTCCGGCCTTGAGCGCGATCTCGGACGTCATGGGGGCCCGGTTGGCGAGCCCGCGAATACCATCGGTGCCGAAGTAGCGGCGCGACATCTGAAACTACCCCTCGTGACTGCGATCGGTCCGGCTTCGAGACGCGCAACGCCCTGGCTTGGGCCTGTGCCCACCCGCGTCGGGTTGCATCCGCACGCCGCTGACCCGATACGCTTCCCTATACCATGAACCCGACCGGCATGAACCGTCCCGCCATGACCTATCCGCACATTCGTCGGCGCGCACCTGCCGTGCGAGTTGATCCTTAATCGGACGATATCGCGGCCATCAGGTCCGCCGGATGACGAGCGACAGCCCGGGCTCGAGAAAGGCGTCCGGGATGTCCGGCTTGATCCGTTTTAGCATTCGCGCCCAGCGCCCGTTGGCCGACATGCGGTAGCGCGCGCCATAGAGTGGGTTGGTCGCCGAGTGATGCCCGACCATCGAATTGACGATGTCGAGTTCGGAGAGCGGAGCCATGGCGAGTTCGAACTCGTGATAGCTCAGCCCCCGCCCCCACCGGGCGAGCGCCTCCCGGCTGCCAGCCGCCTCGGTATCTCGTCCCGCCATCGCCGCCCGAAACTGCGGACGCGAGCTGAAACGAGCGTAGGCAATCGCGAGATCGTCAGGGAGCCAGTGGAAGAACGGCAGGCATGACGTGTGGAAATCGAGGAAGTGCAACCGGTTCGGGGCCTCCACCACCGCACACATTTGGCCAGGGGCGAGCAATCGCCAGGATTGGGCGAGCGTCGCCAATCGCTCCCCGATCGTCATGTGCTCGAGACTGGCCCAGTAGACGATGAGATCGAAGCTTCGGCCACCGAACGCTCGTTCGATCTCGACGGCGCTCAAGGTGAGCAGTTCGGCATCGAGATCGAACAACTCGAGCCGCCGTCGCGCGACCGCCAAAGCCGGCGCATCGACGTCGACGGCGGTGACTTCGGCTCCCTGCTCCGCCAGCGCCAACGTGCTGGCCCCGGTTCCACACCCGATCTCCAGTACACGCGCCCCATCGAGCGGCCGTGCGGCGTTGAGCCAGGGAATGTACCAGCGCCGATCGTGTTCGAGTCGTCCCGTCATGTGATCCGAGAGATCGACCGCGCCGGCATCCGTGTCGAGATACCCGGCGTCCTGCCGGGCGAAAAACAGCGCCCTGAGGCTCTTCTCGAGCGCGACGCATCGATCCGGATCCATCGGCGTGAACCGGTTCATCAGCTTGGGTTCGGGCTTCGGGCCGAGTAGTCTCTCCCCGAGCCGCTTCCACATCTCAGAAACAGGCATGATAGTGTTCCACAGAACGCTCGAAACGGGTGTCCGCCGGATGACGACGGCCGCCTTACATCCTACATTTGAGCATAAAATAGCCCTCCCCCACCTGGGGTTGGATCAAATCGACGGTGACCCGAGCCGCATTTTTCAACCCACTTCCGATCACGCGCACCACCGAGCCCAAGGAGCGAAGCAATGACCCTCTCCCCGATGCTGGCCAGGTTCTCCCAGGCGGTCGAAAGCGGCGACGGCGACGCCCTTGCGGATCTGTTCACGGCCGATGGCGTCTACGACGACTACTTCTTCGGCCCCTCGGACCCTGGCCGCGCCGGCATCCGTGACATGCTGGCCCACTTCTACAAGGGCGGAGAGCGCTTCAAGTGGGAGTTCTTCGACCCCGTCTCGAACGGCGCGTTGGGCTACGCGGGCTATCGCTTCAGTTACACGTCGAAGCTTCCCGAGGCGAAAGGCGCCCGCGTCGTCTTCGAGGGCATCAGCCGCTTCGAACTCGAGATCGGGCTGATCCGCCGATACAGCGAAGTCTTCGACCGTGGCATGGCGCTGGCGCAGCAGGATTTCGCCGCCGAACGCCTGAAGAAGATCGCCCTGAAGTACGCCACACGTCTGAAGGACCGTCCGGCAGCGAAAGCGCACCTCTGAGCCGGCTGCGACAGGCGGGACGCGCCGGTCATACAGGATGACGCAGGCAACCGGGGGAGTTTCGAGCGTGAAGCGCCTTCTGTGCTTTTTCGACGGCACCTGGAACGTCCCGGACGGACGCCAGGAGGTGACGAACGTCGTCAAGCTCACACGCGTGGTGCCAGCGGTTGGAACCGACGGCGTTCTCCAGACGCTCCGCTACATCGAGGGCATCGGCACCGACCCCGGCGACAGCGAGTACGCCGCCTTCCTCGAGGGTGTGGTGGGGATCGGCATCGAGCGCCGCATCATCGAAGCCTATCGCTTTCTCGCCGACCGCTATGCCCCGGGCGACGAGATCTACATTTTTGGCTTCTCGCGGGGCGCGTTCCAGGCCCGCAGCCTCGCCGGCCTGATCGGCCTGACAGGTCTCGCCCGCCCAGGCGACGCCAGCGCTGCGGATGCCGTGTGGGAGGCCTACCGCCGGCATCGCACGAACCCCGACCCATCGGCCCTCGAACGCCTTCGGGCCTCCGGACCGGGCGACGTCCGAATCCGCTGCCTCGGCGTCTGGGATACGGTCGGCAATCTGGGTGTGCCAGTGATCGGACACGCCGGCGTTTACGATACCACGTTCCACGACACGGCCCTGGGGCCGAACGTGGACGTCGGCCTCCACGCGCTGGCCATCGACGAGCCGCGCGGTCCGTTTCACCCGACGATGTGGACCAGACCGGCGTCGCAGCCCCATCCCGCCGGTCAGCACATCGAGCAGGTCTGGTTCGTCGGCAGCCACGCCAATGTCGGCGGCGGCTTTCCGGACACATCCCTCTCCGACATCTCCCTCAACTGGATGGCCGAGCGTGTCGCCGCGACGACGGGCCTGTCGCTGGACCTCGCCCTCCTCCGCCGCCAGACGTCGCCCGATCCCCTCGGCGAACTCGTCTCCCCGACGACCGACGGCATCTATCGCGTGAGCCGAACCTTTCCCTTCGTCCGCCTGATCCACCAGAACCCACGCGGCGTTTCCCCTGTGCGCCGCTCGGTGATGGGGATGGCCCGGACGAGCCGGCTCCCGGCGGGCCTGCGGTCGGTCGACGAAAGCCTGCATCCTTCGGTGCTCGCCCGCTTCGACCGCATGGCGCCCCTGCGCTATGATGTGACCGCGCGGAAAACGCTTTATCGCCCACGCCCGGTGGCCGCTGCGATCGAGCGGCCCGACGCC
>JBGSJD010000081.1:0-4308 GCA_041742195.1 Hyphomicrobiaceae bacterium | reverse complement strand
GGCGCCGTCACCTCGAAGCGCGGCCCCTTGCCCTCGATCGCGAAGCCAAGCGCCTCCAGCGTGCGGCGGATCTCGGCGTCGGGTACGTCGAGCCCCATAAGCCGCTTCACGCGCGCGAACTCGAACGACACCTTGAACGGCTTGACGGGCGGCTTGCCGGCGATCTTGCGGCGCGACGGCGTGCCACCGACGATGTCGAGCATCATGCGGGTTGCGAGATCGAGACCCGGCTCGATGAAGCCTGGGTCGACGCCGCGCTCGAAGCGATAGCGGGCATCCGTCGTGATGCCGAGCTTGCGGCCCGTGGTGGCGATTGCCACCGGCTCGAAATAGGCGCACTCGATCAGGATGTTCTTCGTCTCGTGCGTGCAGCCGGAATGCTCGCCGCCCATGATGCCGCCAATGTCGTGGACATCCTTCGCGTCGGCAATCACGCACATGGTCTCGTCGAGCGTGTAGGTGCGGCCGTTCAGGGCGAGGACCTGCTCGCCGTTCACGGCCATGCGGGCGCGGATGGCACCGGTCAGCTTGTCGGCGTCGTAGACGTGCAGCGGCCGGCCACGGTCGATCATGATGTAGTTCGTGACGTCGACGACGGCGTTGATCGGTCGCTGGCCGATGGCGGTCAGGCGCTTCTGCATCCAGGCTGGCGATACGCCGTTAGCGATGCCCTTGATGTAACGGCCCGCGAAACAGGTGCAGGGCGCACCATCAGGCGAGGCGAACTCGAGCAGGATGTCGACGGGGCTGTCGTAGCTGCCCTCGACGCCCTCGAGCGCCTTCTCGGGCTTCAGGGTTCCGAGACCCGCCGCCGCCAGATCGCGGGCGACGCCACGGACGGCCGTGCAATCGGGACGGTTCGGCGTCAGCTTGATCTCGATGACCGGATCGGACAGTCCGAGCACATCGGCGTAGCGCTTGCCGACACTATCGGCGAGCGCGGCCTCCAGATCGACGATGCCGTTGTGGTCCTCGGACAGCTCCATCTCGCGCTCCGACAGCATCATGCCGTTGGAGACGACGCCGCGCACGGGCTTCTTCTCCAGCGTGATGCCGGTGCCGGGGATGTAGGCGCCGAGCGGCGCGAAGACGCCGACGAGGCCGGCTCGGGCATTGGGCGCACCGCAGACTACCTCGACCGAGGGCTTGCCCGGCTCGATCTCGACCTGCAGCACCTGCAGCTTGTCGGCGTTCGGGTGGCGCTTTGCCTCGAGCACCCGCGCGATCGTGAAGGCCGCGAGCTTCTCACCCGGATCGTCGATGCCTTCGACCTCGAGCCCGATCTGGTCGAGCTTCAGACGGATCTCGGCGAGCGAGGCCTTCGTCTCGAGGTGATCCTTGAGCCAGGAGAGTGTGAATTTCATTTGTTGGCCTCAGAAGCCATAGGTGTCCTTGAGGATGCGATATAGCTGGGCGGCGGCTTCAGGGCTGAATTGCAGCGTCTGGCTTTGCTTTCCAGGCATCTCACGATCGCTCGAACCGTAGGTATCGATTTGCAGGATCGGGAGATCCCCTTCAGTGGGAAACACTTTCGCGTATGCAATCACCTGCGTTGGCTGAACCTTCCCTTTGCCATCTTTGCGCTCAACGGACGTGACCCAGGCCATCGCATCCCCCAATCACTTGGATGTTTTAGCTCGACATTCCTCCGGCCAGCGTCGGCACGTCGAGGCAGGTGAAGCCGTAGTGGCGAAGCCAGCGCAGATCGGCGTTGAACATGTCGCGCAGGTCCGGGATGCCGTACTTCAGCATCGTGATGCGGTCGAGACCCATGCCGAACGCCCAGCCCTGGTACTTCTCGGGATCGAGGCCGCACATCTCGATGACGCGCGGATGCACCATGCCGCAGCCGAGGATCTCGAGCCACTTGCCGGGCTTGCCGATGGCCTCGGCGCCGACGTCGACTTCGGCCGACGGTTCCGTGAACGGGAAGTGCGAAGCGCGGAAGCGCATCTTCACCTGATCGACCTCAAAGAACGCCTTGCAGAACTCCTCGAGGCACCACTTCATGTGGCCGAAGTGCGTGCTCTCGTCGATGACGAGACCCTCGATCTGGTGGAACATCGGCGTGTGAGTCGCGTCCGAGTCCATGCGGTAAACGCGGCCGGGCACGATGATCCTGATCGGCGGCTTCTGGCTCAGCATGGTGCGCACCTGCACCGGGCTCGTGTGTGTGCGTAGCAGCATCGGCGCGTCGCCACGGGCGAGGCGCTCCGGCGATTTCAGATAAAACGTGTCGTGCATCTGCCGGGCAGGGTGCTCCGGCGGAATGTTGAGCTTCGTGAAATTGAGATCGTCGGTCTCGATATCCGGACCTTCGGCGATGGCGAAGCCCATGTCGGCGAAGATCTCGGCGATCTCGTCGAAGACCTGGCTGATCGGGTGGATGCGGCCGTCGGCGACCGGGCCGAGGCGCACCGGCAGCGTGACGTCCGAGCGCTCGGAGGCGAGACGCGCGCTCATTGCAGCAGTTTCGAGAACCGACTTCCGCGCCTCGAGCGCCGTCGTGACCTGATCCTTCAGGCGATTGACGGCGGCGCCGAAGCTCTTCCTCTCGTCCGGCGCCATCTTGCCGAGGCGACCCATCATTTCGGGGAGACGCCCCTTGCGGCCGAGGGCTGCGATGCGCACCTGCTCGATGGCCGCAAGATCGGCCGCCGCCGCGATTTCCGCCATCAGTTCGGCTTCGATGGCCGACACATCCGTCGCTGACATGGACCCTCGTTCACTGGAGCCGACAAACGCCGCCGACCGAAAGGAGCGTACCCCTTCCGGCTCGGCCGTCCGAAATCGATGGATTGGATCAGGCGGCCTTGGCGGCTGCCTGGGCCCGATCGACGAGCACCTTGAACCCTGCCGCGTCCTTCACGGCGAGGTCTGCCAGCACCTTGCGGTCGACCTCGATCCCGGCGACCGAGAGACCATGGATAAATCGGCCGTAGGTGAGGCCGTGCTCGCGGACCGCGGCGTTGATGCGCTGGATCCAGAGGGCGCGAAACTTGCGCTTCTTCACCTTGCGGTCGCGATAGGCGTACTGCATCGCCTTCTCGACCGCCTGCTTGGCGATCCGGATCGTGTTCTTGCGGCGGCCGTAGTAGCCCTTGGCCTGCTTCAGAACCTTCTTGTGCTTGGCGTGGGCGGTTACGCCCCGTTTTACGCGCGCCATGGATAGTCTCCGTCACTTCGAGATGAGATTCGCTGGATCATCGGACCTTCGGTTGCCCACACGGCAACCAGGGCCTTTCAGTTGGGCCTTCGGTTGCCCACACGGCAACCGGCCCTTTCAGTCGGGTCTTCAGTTGCCCACTCGGCAACCGGCCCGTCAGCGGGCGTACGGCATGTACTTCTTGACGATCTTGGCGTCGGAGTCGTTCAGCACCATGGTGCCGCGCGCCGTCCGAACGAACTTGGCCGTCCGCTTGATCATGCCGTGACGCTTACCCGCGGCCTGGGCCTTGATCTTGCCCGTCGCGGTCACCTTGAAGCGCTTTTTGGCGCTGCTCTTGGTCTTCATCTTGGGCATTTTGCTTCGTCCTTTCTGGTCGGCCGTCGCCGTCTCGCGTCGCGAAACGGGCCGTCGCACCCCCTAAACCGGGAGAGCGGCGCGGCCCTTGATGGGTTCTCGAAAGCATTGCGAGCCGCCACGGCATGCCCCGCCGGGCGGCTCAACGCGAGACTTATAGGCGACAGCGGGCCCGCCATGCAAGCCCCTGCGGAGCCGGCCGGGACGGTATTCCGGGCAGGGCGGGCGACGCTAGGCCAGCAGGTCGTAAAGCATCGGGATCAGCGGCAGGTCGGCCGGCGGCATCGGGTAGTCCCGCAAGGCCGAGGCGCGAACCCATTTGATGCGCTGGCCTTCACGAGGGCGGATGTCACCCTCCCACTGCCGGCACAGATAGAGCGGCATGAGGAGATGGAAGTCGTCGTAGGCGTGGCTGGCGAAGGTGAACGGGGCGACGCAGGTCTCACAGACCTCGATCGACAACTCCTCGCGAAGCTCGCGCACCAAGGCCGCCTCCGGACTTTCGCCGGGCGCGATCTTGCCGCCCGGAAACTCCCACAGGCCGGCCATGCTGCGACCAGGCGGGCGCTCGGCAATGAGCACGCGGCCATCGACGTCGATCAGGGCTGCCCCCACGACCAGCAGAATCGGCTTGGACATCAGAATCGCCTCGTGCCGGCCGCGATCATCCGCCACGCGCCATGACGCGCTCGCTGCGGCCAAACCGTGCCGAGCCGAAAGCTTCGTCTCCGGGCCGCTCGCCCTCCCGACTGGCCTGCTTTGGGGCCTCGTTGCGACGCGGCACG
>JBGSJD010000080.1:0-2094 GCA_041742195.1 Hyphomicrobiaceae bacterium | reverse complement strand
GGATGTCGAGCGCGGCGAGAGCGAGTTCCGCGTCTGCCGGGTCTGCCACAAGGCCGACCGCAGCGGCAGCCATACCATCGGCCCCAACCTGTGGGGCGTCGTCGGACGGCGTCCGGCGAGCCGCGAGGGCTATGCCTATTCGCAGAGCCTCGTGGCCAAGGGCGGGACGTGGTCCTACGCGGAACTGGCGCGCTATCTGCACGATCCGAGGGGTGCCGTCCCGGGCAACAGGATGGCGTTTCGTGGGATCGTCGACGAAACCAAAGTCGCCAACCTCATCGCCTACATGCGGACACTCTCGGACGCGCCGCCGCCGCTTCCCGCCGCCCGGCGCTGAGGCGAGCCCGGTCTTCTGTATCGGCCGGGCCTTCCGCGCAATTGCTTTCGCCACCGTCGCGTGCGATCCAACGGCCGTATCCCGCACAGATCGAGCGTTGCCTCCATGACAGCTTCCAGCCCTTCGCCGCGCGTTTGCCTCTTCGTCACCTGTCTCGTCGATCTGATGCGGCCGTCCGTCGGATTTGCGGCGGCGAAGCTGATCGAGGAATCCGGCTGCACCGTCGATGTGCCGGCGGGCCAGACGTGCTGCGGGCAGCCTGCCTACAACTCGGGTGACAGCGCCACGGCAGAAGCCCTCGCCCGCCAGACCATCGCCGCCTGCGAAGGCTTCGATTATGTCGTCGCGCCATCCGGCTCGTGCGCGGGCATGCTGAAGGCGCACTATCCGAAGCTGCTGGCGGGCGATCCGGCGTGGGCGGAGCGGGCCAGGGCGTTCGCGGCGAAGGTGCACGAACTCGTCTCGTTCCTCGTCGACGTGCGGGGCATGACGCGGGTCGGGCAACGGCTCGATGCGCGCGTCACGTATCACGACAGCTGCTCGGGCCTGCGCGAACTCGGGATCAAGGAGCAGCCGCGCACGCTGCTCCGGAGCGTGCAAGGGCTCGAACTCGTCGAATTGGCCGACAGCGAGATCTGCTGCGGGTTCGGCGGCACGTTCGCCGTCAAGTACAGCGACATCTCCAACGCCATGGTCGAGAAGAAGTCCGCCTGCATCGCGGAAAGCGGCGCCGACCTCATTCTCGCCGGCGATCTCGGGTGCCTCATGAACATGGCCGGCAAGCTGCGGCGCGAGGGACGCGACGTCGCCGTCCGTCATGTTGCCGAGGTGCTGGCGGGCGAGTTCTCCGACCCGCCCATCGCTGCACCCAAGGGGTGAAACGCAAAACGCCCCGGGTGATCCGGGGCGTCCGCATCGTCTTCGGGTTTCAGGCGGCGATCAGACCGCCGACTTGATCCAGTCCTCGAGCTTCTTCTTCTGGACCAGCGCGCCGACCTGTGTCGCGGCGACCTTGCCGTCCTTGAAGATCATCAGCGTCGGCATGGCCTGGATCCGGAACTGCTGCGTGATGCCGGGGTTCTGGTCGACGTCGAGCTTCACGATCTTGACCTTGCCCTCCATCTCCTTCGCCACCGTATCGAGGGCCGGCGCCATCGCCTTGCAGGGCCCGCACCACTCGGCGAAGAAGTCGACGACCACGGGGACGTTCGACTCGAGCACTTCAGCCTTGAAGTTGGCGTCGTTAACAACCGCAGTCATGGCAGTCTCCTGGATGGGGGCGAGCGCCGAGAGATGTCCGGGCGCTTCCCGATAGGTGGCCAGCACCGTTCGTGAGCCGCAACGTAGGAAGCCCCCGATCATGCGTCAAGGCTGGCACGGCCCAGCACAAACAGTCGATTTGCGGCCTCATCGAGGCGCGGCCCGGGGATCTCCATCAGTCGCGGGCCATCTGTCCACAGAAGTGCGGCGCGGATGGCGCGGGCCGGAAAGATGCAGGCAAGCGCCAGCCGATAGGCCGCCAGCTGCAGCACGTAAGCCTCCGGCACGCGCTCGACCTCGACGGGCGGCGGGCGATTGGTCTTGAAATCGATGATCAGAACCTCGTGATCGGAGACGACGATCCGGTCGAGCTGGCCGGCGAGGCGGATCTTCTGGCCGACGCCGCCGGGCGGGGTCAGCTCCGCCACGACGGGGACCTCGGCGCGGCTCCCGGGACCGAACACGGCCGCGAACGCCGGGTCGTCGAGTACGGCCAT
>JBGSJD010000079.1:0-4270 GCA_041742195.1 Hyphomicrobiaceae bacterium | reverse complement strand
GCTGCGCCGCGGCTGAACCCGACAATGACGACGCGATCCCCCGTCTGGTAGACGCGCACGAGATCCAGATAGGCCCGCTCGACCACGTCTCCCGCGCCGGCGCCCATCGCCAGGCCGAGAACCTGCAGGATGGGATCGTTATCGTACTTGTTGCCGACTCCGGCATAGTAGAAGGCGATCTGCTGCGCGTTGCCGTTCTTGTAGCGCTTGCACAGTGAGGCATCGAACAACTCGCCCGGCTGGAACATGCCGGCGCTATCCGCCTTGAGCATTCGGAACAGCTTGAAGACGTTGGTCGTCGCCGCAAATCCCTTCTCGACCATGTCGGGCGTGTTGCTGGTGCCGTCGAGACAGATGACGATGTTCTTGCGCTTGCGCTCGGTCCAGGCAGCTGAATTGCGCAGCAGCGAATAGATGAGCGGCAGGCCGATCAGAATGACCTCCCACTTGAAGATCCAGCCGCTGATTCCGCTCGTGAACACGCCCCAGACCGACGTTGCAGTGTCCTTCGACGGGGAGGCCGTGTCTTGTGCAGGAGCTTCAGGCGCCAGGGCTGGCGTCGTCGTGCCGGCCTCGCGGACGAGGCGGAACCCGGAGTTCTCGCTGGTCGACAGGACTGGGACGTCGAACCGAAGATCCATGGCCTGGTCGCTGATGCCGCCCCCCATGACCTCCTGAAAATCGCCATCGTTGGTGCACCCCGGCGTCAACGTGCCGTCCGGCCCCCGGCATTTGTCGACCCACTCCCGTACGTTGCCGTGCATGTCGAAGAGGCCATGGCCGTTGGCCTTCTTCAGGCCGACATGCCGTGGCTCGTCGACACTCGGAAAGAACCATGCGTACTGGGACAGGGAAGCGACATCGCTGCCGTGCGACCAGCCCCGGTCGAAGGGCGCGCCGGCACGGGCCGCGTATTCCCACTCGATGCGCGACGGCAACCTGTAGGTGGAACCTGTCTGCTTGCTGAGCCATGCGGCATAGGACTTGGCTGCCGCGAAAGAGACCTGGATCGGCAACCGGCTCGCGTGCTCGCCCGGGCGCGGCACCGACGGACAGGCCGACGGATCGCTGGCGGTGCACGCATCCCATTCCTCGTGCGTCACCTCGAACATCGACATGTAGAGCGGGACATTGACGAGCTTCATCTGATCGCGCCGCTCGGCCGCAGCCTGCTGGCGCATCTCCATCAGCCGTTTGCGTTGCGAGCCTTCCCTCGGATCGGGCGGCACGACGGGGGGCGCGGCGTCGGCCGGCACGGGCGGATACGGCTGCGCGAGAAGCACGAGCCCGGGACACGTCTCGCAATCGCGCCATCCGGCTGCGGCCTTGCCGGCTTTTCGCTCGCCGGCTTCATTTGCAGCCTGCCCGGTGTCGTCCGACCGGAAAGGCGCCCAATAGGCATAAAGCAGGAAGCCGGCAAGCGTGAGCAGGCCGATCAGCGACCAGTTCCACAGCTGGGCGGGAATGCGGCTGGCGCTGGTCGAATGCCGACGGAGCCGGTAGGCCAGCAGCAGGACGGCCAATTGCGCGAGCAGGAACACGAGAAGCTGGCCCGAGCCGGGCATCGGCTTCGCGCTGCCGGCGAGGCTCGGAAAGAGGCCCGAAGCGTCGATGGCCAGCAGGATGGCGAACGACGACAGGAACCAGACCAGGAACTGGCGGCGATAGATCAGGCCGGCGAGACCGGGGATCAGCGAGTAAAGGGCAAGCGTCCAGCCGGTGCCGACGACGCTCGCCACGATATCCCTGAAATCGGTGACGAGCTGCTCAAGGTAAACCTTCAGGAGCGGCCGCATGATGTCGGTGACGAAGACCCAGGGATTGCCGCCGATGTCCTTCCAGAGCTGGTTCGCGCGGGCCGGATCGAATTTGCCGATGCCTGCGATGATGTCCGCTGCCGTCGGATTGGCCATGCCGAGACCGAGCCGCTCGGCAAGTTTGGCGTGCTCAGATGGCACCGCGTAGATCACGAACAGAAAGATCGTGAGCAGCAGCAGCAGGAGCGGGGCAGCTACGGAGCCCTTGCGCATGGCAAGCTTGACCGCACGTGCTGCCCTCAGCGGCTCGGTACGCATCCGCAACTCCCTACAATACAATATGAACTTGTCCGCCTATTCCTACGCGGCGGGCCCGGCTCCTGCTGCTGCTTTAGGCGTTGTGGTGCCATATTGCCGGCGGTCGTGTCTTTCCAGGCACAGGATCGCCGCGCAGCGTCGGCCCGAACAAAGACCGCCATGAAGAGGGGGAGAGGCTCCGACCTTGTCCACCTGGCCTCGTCTAGGGTGGCGAGCGAAGCAGGGCCGCGTCGGCTTCTGCGGCCTTCCGGACGGCTCTGGTCGCGCTTGACTTATCGCCCGAGCTTACCGAGCCTGATCCTCAAACGGCAGGAGAACGGTGTGCAACGGTTCGCGCTCGGAATAGATATCGGCGGCACCTTCACCGATATCGTGGTCTACGACACGTTGACCGGGCGTCAGTCGAGCCACAAGGAATTGACGACGCATGACGACCCGTCGCGGGCCGTGATGTCGGCGATCGACCGGGTCATGGCCGAGGCGGCGATTCCGGCAGCCGCCATTGCCCGCGTCGTGCACGCGACGACGCTTTTCACCAATGCCCTGATCGAGAGGAAGGGCGCGGTGACTGGCCTCATCACCACGGAAGGCTTTCGGGACACGCTGGAGATCGGCCGCGAGCGCAAGTTCGAGCTCTATGACATCACCATCCGCAAGCCCGATCCGCTCGTGCCGCGTAACCGTCGGCTCGGAGTAGCGGAACGCGTCCGGGCCGATGGCACGGTCGTGACGCAACTCGACGAGCCGGCCCTTCTGGCCGCCACGGAACGCCTCGTGCGCGACGGCGTCACCTCGCTGGCGCTGGTGTTTCTGCACTCCTACGCCAATCCCCGACACGAACGGCAGGCGCTCGACGCAATTCAAAGGCACTTCCCGAAGCTGTCGCTTTCGACGTCGATCGAAGTGGCTCCCGAAATTCGCGAGTACGAACGAACGTCGACGACCGTCGCCAACGCCTACATCAAGCCGCTCGCCGAGCGTTACCTCTCGACGCTCGCCGACGAGATCGCCCGTCGCGGCATCCCGGCGCCGCTTCTGATGATGCTCTCGAATGGCGGCCTCGCGAGCGCGGCGGAGGCCAAGCGATCTCCGGTGCAGCTTCTGGAGTCGGGCCCCGCCGCCGGCGCGCTCGCGGCCGCGACACTGGGTGCGAGCGATGGCGGCAGCCATGTGCTCGCTTTCGACATGGGCGGAACGACCGCGAAGCTCTCTGTGGTCGACGATGGCAAGCCGAAGATCGCCTACGCCTTCGAAGCCGCACGCCAGAAGCGGTTCGTCGAAGGCAGCGGTCTGCCGATCCGCATCTCGACGATCGAGTTGATCGAGATCGGTGCGGGCGGCGGCTCGATCGCGCATCTCGACGAGATGGGGCTGCTCAAGGTCGGGCCCGAGAGCGCGGGGTCCGAGCCAGGTCCCGCTGGCTACGGCCGCGGCGGCACACGGCCGACCGTCACCGATGCGGATCTGTGGCTCGGCTATCTCAATCCCGACTACTTCGCCGGCGGCACCATGCCGATCGACATGACCGCCGTCCGTCACGCCCTCGAGCCGCTCGCCAGGGCCGCTGGCCTCTCGGCGACGGAGATCGCCTGGGGCGTCCACGATATCGTCAACGAGAACATGGCCAATGCCGCTCGCGTGCACATCGCCGAGCATGGCAAGGATCCACGGCGCTATGCGCTGCTGTCGACGGGTGGCGCCGGGCCCGTGCATGCCTGCCATGTCGCGAGGAAGCTGGGCTTGCGCACGCTCATCGTACCGCGCGGCGCCGGCGTTGCGTCTGCGCTCGGCCTGCTCGTCGCACCCGCCCGCGTCGATCGCGTGGCCACGGTGGCGCGGGAGGTCGAGCAGATCGACTGGCAAGCGCTCGAGGCAATGTTCGCGAGGCTCGAGTCCGACGCTCGCGGCATCCTCTCCGAAACCGGGCTCGATCCCACGTCGGCCACGATCGAGCGGATCGCCGATTTCCGCTACGTGGGCCAGGCGTCGGAGCTGGTGGTGAGCCTGCCGCCCGGCCCGTACGCGGCTGGCTCACGCCGTCGTCTCGAAGCTGCTTTCGAAGCGAGCTACGTCGAGGCCTTCACGCGGACGCCCCCGAACGCGCCCGTCGAGATCATCAACATCCGGGTGACGGCGACGGTGGATCCGCCGGGTAGCGCGCGCGCACTCGGCGTGCCGACGGCAAGCGCCGCCGC
>JBGSJD010000078.1:0-2687 GCA_041742195.1 Hyphomicrobiaceae bacterium | reverse complement strand
CGCCCCGACGAGATCGACGAGGCGTCCTTCGTGCCGGACGAGCACCCGCCCGGACGTCGGCCGGTAGTTGCCGTAGAGGATGCGCAAGAGCGTCGACTTCCCGGCGCCCGATGGCCCCGAGAGCACGACGGCCTCGCCGGCCTCGACCGACAGCGACGCGCCCGAGAGCACATTGAGCCGGATGCCTGACTGGTTGTGCAGCACGAACGTCTTGCCGACGCCATCCACCGCGATCATCGTTGTCATACCCGTCTCCAGGAGAATCTGGCGGTCGTCCGGCGTTTCATGCCGCGAGCACCGACGCGGTCAGAAGCTGCGTATAGGGATGCTGCGGATCGTCGAGCACCTGGTCGGTGAGCCCTTCTTCGACGACGCGGCCGCGCCGCATGACCATCAGTCGATCCGTCAGCAGTCGCGCCACCGCGAGGTCGTGCGTGACGATGATGGCAGCGAGCCCGAGATCACGCACGAGCGCCCTGAGGAGATCGAGAAGCCGCGCCTGCACTGAAACGTCGAGTCCCCCCGTCGGCTCGTCCATGTAGACGAGCTTCGGCTCCGAGACGAGCACGCGCGCGATCTGCAGCCGCTGCTGCATGCCACCCGAGAACTGCGTCGGCCGGTCGTCGATTCGCGCCGGATCGATTTCGACCCTTTGCAGCCAGTCGACGGCAGCCACCCGGATGTTCCCATAGTGCCGATCGCCACGATCGATGAGCCGCTCGCCGATGTTGCCGCCGGCTGACACCCCCATGCGCAGCCCGTCGCGCGGGTTCTGGTGGACGATGCCCCAGGCTGTCCGCATCAGCGCCCGCCGTCGCTGCTCGTCGAGGGCGAAGATGTCGGGCGTCGACCGGCTCCCGTCGCGAAATCCGATCCGTCCCGAAGTTGGCCGGTCGAGCCCCGCGAGACACCGGAGCAGCGTCGACTTGCCCGAACCGGACTCGCCGACGATGCCGAGCACCTCTCCCGGCCACAGGTCGAACGAGACGTCCTCGCACCCGATCCGCTCGCCATAGAAGCGCGTGACGCCCGTGGCCGTCAGCAGCGGCGCATCGCTATCCCCGCTGCTGGCGACGTTGGCGGCACTGTCGAGAGGCGCGCTCATTCTGCCGCTCCCCCCGTCAGCTTTTGGCCGGTCTCACTGCCGAGAAGGCGTCCCACGTGACCGGCCGCGCGGCGTTCTTCGCAGTAGTGCGAATCCGAGCACACGAACATCCGGCTCCCCTTGTCGTCCGTGATCACCTCGTCGAGATAACTGTCGGCCGCCCCGCACAGCGCGCACGGTTCGTCCCACGTCTGCACTTCGAACGGATGGTCGTCGAAGTCGAGGCTCTTCACCTCGGTCCACGGCGGGATCGCATAGATGCGCTTCTCGCGCCCGGCCCCGAACAGCTGCAACGCCGCGCACATGCCGAGCTTCGGGTTGTCGAACTTGGGGATCGGGCTCGGGCTCATCACGTAGCGACCATTGACGAGCACCGGGTAGGAATAGGTCGTCGCCACGCGTCCGAAGCGGGCGATATCCTCATAGAGCCGCACGTGCATGAGTCCGTAGTCGCCCCACGCGTGCATCTTTCGCGTCTCGGCTTCCTTCGGCTCGAGTTTGCGCAAGGGCTCCGGCTGCGGCACCTGATAGACGAGGATCTGCCCGGCCCGGAGCGGCGCTTCCGGAATCCGGTGCCGCGTCTGGATGATGCTCGCCTCCCCCGTCGCCTCCGTCGTCGCGACACCAGCAACACGTGCGAAGAAGCGACGGATCGACACCGCGTTGGTCGTGTCGTCCGCACCCTGGTCGATCACCTTGAGCGTATCGTCCGGCCCGATCACCGACGCCGTCACCTGGATGCCGCCGGTTCCCCAGCCACGCGCGAGTGGCATCTCGCGCGATCCGAACGGCACCTGATAGCCCGGCACCGCGACGGCCTTGAGCAGAGCGCGGCGCACCATGCGTTTCGTCTGCTCGTCGAGATAGGCGAAGTTGTAGGCCTCGTCCCGCTTCGGTGGCCCGACGCTCTTCTGCATCTCAATCCCCCGCCTTTGCGTTGGCCGTCGGACGGCTGGCCTCGTCCTGCTCGCGCTGGATGCGCGCCTCGAGTTCCTTGCGCAGACGCCGCAGCAGCTCCAGTTCACCCTGAAAGTCGACATAATGCGGCAGCTTCAGATGTTCGACGAAGCCCGCCGCCTCGACGTTGTCTGAGTGATAGAGCACGAACTCATCCTGCTGCGCCGGATACGTCGCCGCCTCGCCGAGTTCCCGACCCTTGAGTGCCCGATCGACGATCGACATCGCCATGGCCTTGCGCTCGGCGTGTCCGAAGGCGAGCCCATATCCGCGCGTGAACTGCGGCGCCACGTCCTTCGATCCCTTGAACTGGTTGACCATCTGGCACTCGGTCAGCGTGAGGTCGCCCACGTCCACGGCAAATCCGAGTTCCTCCGGCACGATCTCCACCGCGACTTCCCCGAGCCGGATCTCGCCCGCGAAGGGATGATTGCCGCCGAACCCGCGCTGCACCGAGTAGGCGAGCCCGAGCAGGAAACCCTCGTCGCCCCGCGCCAGCGCCTGCAGACGCACGTCGCGCTCGGCCGGAAACTCTACCGGATCGCGCGTCAGGTCGAACGGCTTCGGGTCGCCGTCAGGCGGCGTCTCCGGCTCCATCAGCCCTTCGTCGCCGAGAAGGTCCGGC
>JBGSJD010000077.1:0-1902 GCA_041742195.1 Hyphomicrobiaceae bacterium | reverse complement strand
CCGTGTCGCCGCGACCGACGCGCCGCGCCTATGCGAAGCTGCAACGGCCGGGCGTCTATCAGACCACCGTCACGCATCCGGCCGAGTTCCGCAGCTATCTCCTCGAGCAGCTCGAGCCGCTCGTCTCGGACTACGGCGCGGTGCTCGAGGTCGATGTCAGCGACCAGGAGATCCCGTACCCCTACGTGCTCGAGCGCATCGAGGAGGTGTCGCGGGCGGGCGTGACGGCGGCCGAGCTCGCCCGGCATTTCGCGACACCACAGCTTTCCGTCGTCGGCGACGAGATCGCGGATGGCCAGTACGAGGTGGCGCCCGGCGGCCCGCTGCCGCTCGCGCTCTTCGATGCGGTGCGCGTCGACTTCTCGCTCCGGCGTCTCGTACACTACACCGGCAGCGACTGGCGCCACGTGCAGCGCTGGATCCTGCTCACCAACTACCATCGCTACGTCGACCAGTTCATCCGCATGGGGCTCGAACGCCTTCGCCATGCGTCCTCGGGCCAGACGCTCGTCCTGCCCGGCAACATCGTCATCCCGGCGGGCGCGTCGGACAGCGACGTCGAGCGCCTCGTCGCAAGTTCGGCCTGGCACCGCTACCAGATGCCCGCCTACCACCTCACCGGCCCCGACGGCGGCGGCGTCACCCTCGTGAACATCGGCGTCGGGCCATCGAACGCGAAGAACATCACCGATCATCTCGCCGTGATCCGTCCGAACTGCTGGCTGATGATCGGGCATTGCGGCGGCCTTCGCGAAAGTCAGGCCATCGGCGACTATGCGCTGGCGCACGCCTATCTCCGCCAGGATCGCATTCTCGACGCGCTGGTGCCGCCGGACGTGCCGATCCCGGCGCTGGCCGAGGTGCAGGTGGCGCTCCAGGACGCGGCACAGCTCGTGACCGGGCAATCGGGCGATGCCCTCAAGCAAAGGCTCCGGACCGGCACCGTCGTCACCTACGACGACCGCAACTGGGAACTGCGCTTCACCCAGGAGCGCCGGCGGATCAACCTCTCGCGGGCGATTGCCGTCGACATGGAAAGCGGCACCATCGCGGCGCAGGGATTCCGGCTGCGGGTGCCCTATGGCACGCTGCTCTGCGTCTCGGACAAGCCACTTCACGGCGAGATCAAGCTGCCGGGGGCGGCGAACGCCTTCTACGAGACCGCCGTCGCGCAGCATCTCCAGATCGGCGTCGAGGCGCTCGAGTTGCTGAAGCAGCGGCGCGACGGTCTGCACTCGCGCAAGCTTCGCTCGTTCGACGAGCCGCCCTTCCGCTAGTGTTCCGGCGCCGACATTTGCTTCCCTCTGCCGCTTGGTCGAGAGCAAATGTCGGCGCCAAAGGAACACGAGCAACTCATCGCTCTCGTGCAGCTTTGCCTCTGACGTTTGGTGACGTGCCTAGCCGCAGGCGGGTACCAAACGTCAGAGGCGCTACACGAGCGTCAGGCGGCGAGCGAGCGGGTTCCGAGATAGGCGTCGAACGCGGCCCAGAAGCGCTGACGGATCTCGTCGCGCTCATGCAGGATCTCGTGCATCGAGCCCGCCAGCGCGACGCGCGCGCCGATCTTGATGCGACTCGCGAACGTCTCGATGGCCGGCGAGGACACGATCCGGTCCATGCCGGCCGCGACCAGAAGCATGGGAATGCGCACGCGCTGCGCGAAAGCCGGCGCCATGATCTCGTCGCACGAGCGATAGGCGGCCCGGAGCCAGCCGTTGGTCGGCGAACCGAGAGCCAGATCGGGGCGCTGCTCCACCAACTGGCGATTGCGCTCGAAGCGCTCGCGGTCGGAGGTGAAGGGGTTCCCCTCGAAAGGGCAGAGCTCCGCCGGGGTGCCATTCCCGAACGGCACGTAGAGCCGCGCCGTCGGCCCGATGCCGGCCGCGGCCGCGTAGAGCCGCG